>CAYRQA010000154.1:0-4265 GCA_964426285.1 uncultured Lachnospiraceae bacterium
CGTTTAAAAGTTTTCGAGGGGTTCTTAGGGGAACCTTTTTCAAAAGGTTCCCCTAAGCGGGATGCAAGGGCAGAGCCCTTGCCGGGGTTTGGGGCAGCGCCCCAAAAACACTAATCATAGAACTTGCTTCGATGCTTTTTCACGGCGAAGTTGACAATGACACCTGCGAGGACAGCGCCGACCGAGATGAAGCAGAGCACGTAGACGGCGATACCGAGCGAATCGTCGAGTTTGATCTCTTCCCAGAGGGTGTTGACCATGTTCAGCGTATCGCGGTCGAGGTTCTTGAAGCAGTATTTGTCATATTCGGCGTGAAAATCGAAGTCCTCGGGATAGAGGATCTCCATCGCGTCAGAGTGGATCGAGTTCATGTACTCGATGTACTCCTCGTCGGTATAGACCAGCGAGTTGGGCGATGCGTAGTAGATATACTCGGCGTTTGCGATCGCCGCTTCCTTGGAAAGCATGAAATTGATGAAAATTTCAGCCGCTTCTTTGTTTTGGCAACCCTTGGGCACGCACATGGCATCGACGAAGAGGTTCGCCCCCTCAGACGGATAATAGAAGTCGAGCAGATCGTTGTCCTCGTACATATAGAGGAAATCGCCCGCATAGTAGGCGGCGATGGCGGCATCGCCGTTCATCATCTCACCGAAAACCTCGTCCATAACGAAGCTCTTGAGAATGGGCTTCTGAAGAAGGAGCTCCTCCTTCGCTCTCTCCCACTCGGCTTGGTCGAGCGTGTTGACGTCGATGCCCAGCTTGTACATAGCCGTGCCGAGCGCATCACGCGAGTTGTTGAACTGGAGGATCTTGCCGGTGTAGTGGTCATTCCACATCAGATCCCATGAGCCGGTCACATCCTCTTCGGCTACCTGGTCGGTATTGTAAATGATGCCGACGCGACCGTAGGTATAGGGCACCGAATAGCGGTTGTCGGGGTCATAGTAGAGCCCCTTGAAGGCTTCATCGATGTACTGATAGTTGGGAATGTTATCAAAGTTCAGCTCCTCGAGCAGACCTTCATCGGCAAGGCGTGCGATCATGTAATCGGAGGGGATGATGACGTCGTAGCCCGATACGCCGTTTTTGATCTTGGCATAGAGGCTCTCATTGCTGTCAAACTCCGAATAGTTGATCTCGATCGACTTTCCGTAGGTCTCTTCGTAATATTTCTCGAACTCAACGAGCACGTCGTAGCATTCCTCATCATCGTAGGAGAGGTATTCACCCCAGTTGTAGATGTTCAGGGTCTCCTCGTCTGCCGATACGGGCAGTGCCATACAGAGGCACATGAGCACAGACAGTCCGATCAGGGTGAGCAGATACTTGCCAAACTGTTTCATACCTGCCCTCCTTTGACCTTGCGCGGCTTCTTCACCTTCGCGGGCTTTGCCGAATTATCCTTGCCGGACAGAACGTTCGAAATGATGAGCAGAACCAGCACGGCAATCGTCATAATGCTCGAAAGAGCGTAAATGTTGGGCTTAAAGGGTTTTTTCACGAGCGAGTAGATATAGGTCGGGAAGGTCTTGAAGGAAGCACCCGTCGTGAAATAACTGATCACGAAATCATCGAGCGAGAGGGTGAACGCCATGATCATGCCCGAGATGATGCCGGGCAGGATGGCGGGCAGTTCGACCTTGATAAACGCCTGCATGGGGGTACAGCCGAGGTCGAGCGCCGCTTCCGAGAGGTTCGGATCGAGCTGCTTCAGCTTGGGCATGACCGAAAGGATCACGTAAGGCAGGCTGAAGGTGATATGCGCAATGAGGATCGTCCAGAAGCCGAGGATATTCGCCTTGACGAGCATGCCGACCGTGATAAAGAGCAGCATCATCGAGATGCCCGTAACGATATCGGGGTTCATCATCGGAATGTTGGTCACCTGCGTGATCGCATTTTTGACCCATTTGCGTCTCATGTAGAAGATGCCGATGGCGGCAGCCGTACCGATGAGCGTCGAGATGACCGCCGACAGTGCAGCCAGCACCAGCGAGTTGATCAGCGTTCCGACCGCTTCCCCGCCTCTGAAAATACTTTCGTACCACTGAAGCGAAAAACCGTCAAAGGTAAAGATACTGTCGGTCGAGTTGAAGGAGAAGAGCATCATGACCGCAACGGGGGCATAGAGGATGACGAAGCAAAGAACGGTGTAGATTCTGGAAATCGACTTCACACGATCACCTCCTCGTCATCATCGGCGTACTTGTTCATGAACGTCATGCTGATAATAATCAGAATCATGAGCACAAGCGACAGCGCCGAGCCTACGTTGTAGTTGTCCGCTTCCTTGAACTGCCGCTCGATGGTATCACCGATCAGCGAAAAGGTTCGACCGCCCATCGCATCGGAGATGTAGAAGGTACTGATCGAGGGGACGAAGACCATCGTCACGCCCGAGATAATGCCCGAAAAGGACATGGGCAGAACCACCTTGGTGAGCGTTCTGAAGCGGTTGCAACCGAGGTCGGTCGCCGCTTCGAGCAGGCTGTGATCCATCTTGGAAATGACCGTGTAGATCGGCAGGATCATGTAGGGCAGATAGTTGTAGACCATCGCGAAAATGACCGCGCCCGAGGTATTGAGCATTTTCAGCGGCTCGACGCCGACCATGCCGAGGAGTGAGTTGATGATCCCCTGGTCATTGAGCAGGATCTTCAGACAGTACGTACGGATGAGGAAGTTGAGCCACATGGGCAGCATCACCAGTACGATGGCGACCCGCTGTGATTTCGGCTTCATGCCCGCGATGATATAGGCGAGCGGATAGCCGATGAGCAGGGAGATCACCGTTGCGAGAATCGAAAACATCACCGAACGGAAAAAGATCATCAGATAGCTTGCCGAGCAGATGGTTTTCAGATTGTCGAGCGTAAATGCCCCGCTCGCATCGGTAAAGGTATAATATACAATGAAAAGGAGCGGAATGATAATGAACAGTGCCGCCCATGCGATGTGCGGTGCAGCCGCAAAGCGCTGCATCAGAGAGCGCCGCTTCATTCTTCCACCTCTTCGGGATCGGAGAGCTCGTCCATCTCATCGCTGAAGCTCGAGTAGTCACCGAAGGTGTCGGAGTAGATCGAGCGCTTCATGACCTGGATCTCATACGGGTCGATCGAAATGCCGATCGTGTCGCCCGCATTCACTCGGTCGGTCGACTCGATCATCCACTTGAAGTGGTCGATATCGACGATGATCTCGTAGTAGTCTCCCTTGAAGGTGACCGAGGTGACCTCACCCGTCAGCATCGCCTGATCGACGGGCACGATGTCGATGTCCTCGGGACGGACGACGATGTCGACCGCCTCCCCGGGTGCAAAGCCCGCGTCCTCACAGCGGAAGGTCTGACCCGCGAACTGAACGACGTAGTCCTCGGGCATGATGCCGTCTACGATATTCGACTCACCGATGAAGTCGGCGACGAATGCGTTGATCGGCTCATTATAGATCTCGACGGGCGTGCCGATCTGCTGGATCTTGCCGTCTGCCATGACCACGACCTTGTCGGACATCGAAAGTGCTTCCTCCTGGTCGTGCGTAACGAAAATAAAGGTGATCCCCGTGCGCTTCTGGATCTCTTTGAGCTCACGCTGCATATCCTTGCGCAGCTTGGCATCGAGTGCACTCAGCGGCTCATCGAGCAGCAGTGCTTTGGGCTCGTTGACCAGCGCTCTCGCGATGGCAACTCTCTGCTGCTGACCGCCCGAAAGGGAGGTAACGCTGCGGCATTCAAATCCCTTGAGATTGACCAGTGCGAGCATATTCTTGACCTTCTCGCGGATCTCGCTGTCGCGCATCTTCTTCAATCGCAGACCGAACGCGATGTTTTCATACACGTTCAGATGGGGGAAAAGGGCATATCTCTGGAATACAGTATTGACATTCCGCTGATGAGGGGGAATATCGTTGATCTTTTTTCCTTCGAAATAGACATTGCCTTCATCGGCGCTCACAAATCCGCCGATAATTCGGAGTGTGGTGGTTTTGCCGCAACCCGAAGGACCAAGCAGCGTCACGAATTCGTTATTTTTGATCTCAAGGTTGATATGGTCGAGAATGATCTCGCCGTCAAAGCTTTTGGAAACATTTTCCAGACGAATCAGTACGCCGCCGTTATCCTGCATGACCGTTTCTTTCATTATCTTAGTATTATTACCTCCAACAAGCTCAAAATTGTGTGATTTATTTTATCAAATTATGACACAAAATGCAATAGTTTTCAAAGATTTTTTCGGAAATTTATTCATAGGGCACAGAAATGA
>CAYRQA010000155.1:0-4250 GCA_964426285.1 uncultured Lachnospiraceae bacterium
GTTGTTGCACTACCTGTATACTATCTTACTACACTATACATCACGAATCGCCCGTTAAAGGATACCGGTAAAATAAAATTGAGTGCGAATGATTTGCATTCGGGCGATTCGTGAATCGCCCCTACGGAATTGTGCCATCGCCCCAAGAACCCATCCCGCAAAATTGCTTGCAACTTCGCAGAGAATGTTGTAAAAATTTCGTAGGGGACGGCGCCTCGACGTCCCGAAAGCGAACGATTTGCACCATGAATGAAATGCGCGAAAATCCATAGACGGACCGTCGAGGACGTCGGTCCCTACAGGGTTTGTGCGTAATTGCAGGCGATTTTGCGGGGAATGTTTTTGTAGGGGAGGGGTCTCCCCTCCCGCGCTCGCAGAGGGTTTATACCGATGAAATTGCTTGTTTTATCGGGAGGCGAAACGCCTCCCCTACGGAGTATGGTGAACACCGTCCCCAAGAACCCATCCCGCCAAATGGCAAAGCCATTTGGCTTATCAAAAGTTCTTGAAGTCCAGAAACTTCTTTCAAGAAGTTTCTGGTGGGGTTTGGGGCAAAGCCCCAATACGATTATTTAATATTATAAAAATCCTTGAGCCTGCTTCCACCCGTATGCGCGTGGCAGATGGCGATGGCGAGGGCATCGCAGGTATCGTCGAGTTTGGGGGCTTGGCGAAGCCCGAGGATGGTGCGCACCATGAGGATGACCTGCGATTTGGTCGCCTTGCCGTAGCCGACGACCGACTGCTTGACCTGAAGGGGGGTGTACTCGAAGAATTCACAGCCTGCCTGCGCGATGGCGAGGAGGATGACCCCGCGAGCTTCGGCGACCGAGATGCCGGTGGTGATGTTGGTGTTGAAGAAGAGCTCTTCGACCGCGACTGCGTCGGGGTGATAGCGATTGAGCAGTGCGGTCAGCTCATTGTGAATCTGATGCAATCGGGTTTGCACGGGTGTGTGTGCGGGGGTCTCGATCGCACCGTAGGCGAGGGTGGTGAAACGACCGTTGCTGTAATCGATGACGCCGTAGCCGACGATAGCCAGCCCCGGGTCGATCCCGAAAATGATCATATGCACACCCTTTCCGATGGGGCTACTCCCCCACTTTAGTTTACCTTCTATTTTACCACATATTGATCGCCTCGTCAATGGTTTTCGATCGATTTTTCGAGACATTTTACCGATCCGATTGAGCGGAGATTACCCGAAAATGAGGTGAATTCGCTTGAATGGCAACTATAATAATATGTAAGAAAATTCTGTTCGAACGGCGGGATGGCAACACCCCGAATGCAGGAACACAAAATCCTACATTCGGGGCTTTACCTTATCCTGCGCCGCAAGCATTTGCGGCGCTTATTAAAGTTCTTTGATCCAAACTTTCTTTCAAGAAAGTTTGGCGGGGTTTGGGGCGGTGCCCCAAATTAGCCCAGCAGCTTCTCGATTCTTGCCATAGCCTCGACGGTGCGGGAAGCGTCGCCGAAGCCCGAGAGACGGAAGTAGCCTTCGCCGTTGATGCCGAAGCCCTCACCGGGCGTGCCGACGATCTGCACGTTCTCGAGCAGGTAGTCGAAGAATTTCCAGCTGCCCATGCCGCTCGGGCACTTCAGCCAGATATAGGGCGAGTTCTTGCCGCCGGTGTAGGGAATGCCGAGCTTGTCGAAGGTTGTCATCATCACGGCGGTGTTGCGCTTGTAGTAGGCGATGTTCTCGAGGGTCTGCGCATAGCCTTCCTCGGTGAAGACGGCAGCAGCGCCGCGCTGGATGATGTGGGCAGTGCCGTTGAACTTGGTCGACTGGCGGCGTTTCCACATCGAGAGGAGGGATACGCCGTCGCGGATGAGCTCCTTCGGGATGACGGTGTAGCCGCAGCGAGTGCCCGTGAAGCCTGCGGTCTTGGAGAAGGAGCAGAACTCGATCGCGCATTCGCGCGCGCCCTCGATCTCGAAGATCGAACGGGGGAGGTTGTCGTCCTCCACAAATATTTCGTATGCCGCGTCGTAGAGGATGACTGCGTCCTTGGAGATGGCGAAATCGATCCATGTTTTGAGCTGTTTGCGGTCGTAGCAAGCGCCCGTGGGGTTGTTGGGCGAGCAGAGATAGAAGATGTCGCCCTCGAGGTCGTCGGAGGGCATGGGCAGGAAGCCGTTTTCGGGCGTGCCGTTCATGTAGACGACCTTTCTGCCCTGCATGATGTTCGAATCGAGGTAAACGGGGTAGACGGGGTCGGGGATGACGACCGTGTTGTCGACCGAGAAAATGTCGAGGATGTTGGCAACGTCCTCCTTCGCACCGCAGGTGACGTTGATCTCCTCGGTGTCGAGGGTCACGCCCATGTGGTTTTTATAGTGCGAAGCGATCGCGTCGAGGAGGTAGGGCTCGCCGGAGTAGTCGGGGTAGCCCTTGACGGTCTCCTTCACGCCCATCTCGCGGACGGCGGCGGTCATGGCCTCGACCGAGGCTTGGCAGAGGGGCAGGGTAACGTCGCCGATGCCCATCTTGATGATGTCGGCTTCGGAATGCGAAGCGGCGTATTCCTTCATCTTCTTCGCGATGGTCGCGAACAGGTAGGATTGCTTCAGGTTTTTGTAATTCTCGTTGATCTTCATGTGTATCACCTTTCTTGGGGCGCTGCCCCCACTTGCGTAAGCAAGTGATACCCCGCCAAGGGCGCTGCCCTTGGATCCCGGCAGGAACCTTTTTGCAAAAAAGGTTCCTGCACCTCCAAAAACTTTTGGGAAGGGGTTTTGTTTGGGTTTGTGTGTGAATGGGTTTGTTTGGTGGGTATTGTTAGTTTTGTGATCGAGAGAGGGGGAAAGGACCATCTCAAACGCCGAAGTTTTCGCCCTCCCCTCGAGCTCCCCTCCCTCTTCCTTGGCTATCCCATCTCTGGGGGAGGATTTGAAAAAGGGAAAAGTCGTCTTTGTCTAACGAATGTCTGTTGGGCCGGCAAAAGGCTTCATCCTGCGCGGCATGTATTTGCCGCGCTTAAAAAAGTTCTTTGATCCAAACTTTCTTTCAAGAAAGTTTGGCGGGGTTTGGGGCAGAACCCCAATATATTAGATTTCAACCGTGCCCCTGAACGCCTCGGTAGCGGGGCCGGTCATGAGGACGGTGGAATCGGTGTAGTTTATGACGAGAGAGCCGCCGCGGAGTTTGACTTGCACGTCGGTGCTCTTGGCGCAGTGACCGTTCAGGCAGGCGGCGACGACAGAGGCACAGGTGCCTGTACCGCACGCCCAGGTTTCACCCGAGCCGCGCTCCCAGACGCGCATTTCGAGTGAGGTGGGGGAGATGACCTTCACGAACTCGGTGTTCACGCGCTCGGGGAAGATATCGGCGTGCTCGAAAGCAGAACCGATCTTCTCGATGTCGAAGGACCAAAGGTCGAAGTCCTCCTCAACGAAGACGACGCAGTGCGGATTGCCCATTGATACGCAGGTGATCGCCCACTCCTTGCCGCCGATCGAGACGGGACGCGCGATCACGGGCTCGCCCGAGAAGGTGGTGGGGATGAGAGCGGGATCGAGAATGGCGGCGCCCATGTCGACGGTTGCACTGACCGCCTTGCCGTTCTCGATCTGCAGGCGGATGACCTTGATGCCCGAGAGGGTCTCGATGGTCATGACCTCCTTCTTGCAGAGGTCGTTGTCGTAGGCGAATTTCGCCACGCAGCGGATGCCGTTGCCGCACATTTTGCCCTCGCTGCCGTCACTATTGAACATACGCATACGCGCATCGGCAATGTCGGAGGGGCAGACGAGGATCACACCGTCGCCGCCGATCGAGAAATGGCGGTGCGAGAGGGCGATGGCGAGTTCTTCGGGGTTATCCACCTTGTTGTGGAAACAGTCGATATAGACGTAGTCGTTTCCGCAGCCGTGGAGCTTGATGAAGGGAAGGGTCATAAAAAGTACCTCGCTTTCGAAAATAAATGAACGGCGGCATATTCGCATGAAATCGGCGGATCTGCCGTAATTTTTTCGTTCTTATTATATAGCAATCGGGTCGGATTTGTCAAGTCGGCGATTTGTGCGAAAGGCTCGAAAGAAGATCGAAAAAGCTGAAAATCGCCCTTGTTTGAAGGCTGAAAAGGCGTCGGATGAGCCGAAACGGGTTAATTTTTTTGTGTAATTCGCACAAATCGGCAAAAGTGTGACCAAAATGTGAACGAGTGCGGTTTATTTTTGGTTTCTTGGATAAAAACCAAAAATAAACCGAAGTTTTTGATTTCTGGTCTCGTTTTGCGGAC
>CAYRQA010000156.1:0-4181 GCA_964426285.1 uncultured Lachnospiraceae bacterium
CTCCCCCCTCGCCGTCGCCTACGGCGAATGCTCGACGCACCAACTTCATTCAAACGCGTAGGGCGGGGGCTTGCTCCCGCCCTACGAATAGGCAAACATTCTTCCCCTTTCCTCCAAAAAATCTGTAAATTTTTCATTATCCCCTTCCATTTTGCGCACTATCGTGTTATAATAATAGCGTTGATAGTTTACGCAAATTCGATAGATCAAAGGAAGTCATAACATGAGCGAACTTTTAGAAAACGAAGGCAAAAAGCGGGTCATTGAAAAGGACGGCGGTCGCTACGAGCGCCTGCCCATCAAGACCCACGTCATCACCGACGCCGACGACATCCGCGACGTTGCCGAAAAATACGCAAAACCCCACCTTCAGCCCGACGACATCCTCTTCATCTCCGAGAAGGCGGTCGCCTGCTCGCAGGGCAGAGCCATCAAGATGGAGGACATCAAACCGCGCAAACTTGCGAAATTCCTCTGCAAATTCGTGCTGAAGTCGAGCCGCGGCATCGGGCTGGGCATCCCCGAGACGATGGAAATGGCACTGCGTGAGTGCGGCACTCTCCGCATCCTCTTTGCCGCCGCGATCAGCGCCGTCGGCAAACTGTTCCGTCAGCGCGGTTGGTTCTATATGATCGCAGGCGAAAAAGCCTCCTCGATCGACGGTCCGACCCCCAACACGCTCCCTCCCTACAACCACTACGTCGTGCTTGGACCTGCCGAGCCCGACAAAACCGCCGCATCGATCGCCGAGCGCATCGGTTGCCGCTGCATCATCGTCGATATCAACGATATCGGCGGCAAGATTTTGGGCATATCCGACAAAAATATGTCGCGCGAGAACCTCGCCCGCATCCTCTCGGACAACCCCCTCGGTCAGAACCACGAGCAGACCCCCATGGGCATCATCCGCGCAGTCAGCGAATAAACAAAGAACCCCCGATATCAGTGAAAACCGAGATCGGGGCTGTTTTATTGATCGTTTTCATCGACGTTCGACAATTTTTGACCATTTCGATTCTGACTGCGCAGTTGGTTGATGGCGTAGAGGAAGGTGTCGATGTCCTTAAACTCGCGGTAAACCGACGCAAAGCGGACATAGGAGACCTCGTCGAGCTTTTGCAGACGATCCATGACCATCACACCGATCTCGGTGGTGGGAACGTCGGTTCGCAGGCTGTTCTGGAGCGTCGATTCAATGTCATCCACGAGCGCGTCGAGCGCTTCGGGCTTGACGGGGCGCTTGTAGCAGGATTTGACCAGACCGGCGAGCAGCTTCTTTTTGTCGAAAACCTCGCGCGAGCCGTCCTTTTTGATGACAAAAAGCGGTGCTACCTCGACCACCTCGTAGGTGGTAAACCTCGCTTTGCAGGCGAGGCACTCCCGTCTGCGACGGATCGCCGAATTTTCAGTCGGTCGTGAGTCGACGACCTTGCTGTCGGGTGCTGAGCAGTTCGGACATTTCATATAGATCCCTCCTCGAGTTTATAGCTGATTGGGCAATAACTTGCCCGATTTCAGGACAAATCTTTACTATTTTCGGTGTATTTTAAGGAATCGAGCGCCCTATCATAGAGCGCTCTGCCGCCGAGCAGATTGATCGCCTCGAGCAGTGCATTTGCCGACAGCCCGCTCGGCAGATCGAGCGCCTTCGCAAGCGCCAGACGCCTTTCTTCACAGCCCTCTGTGCCCGAAAAGCCGTCGGCATAGAGGTCGTATTTCGTGATTTTCTCCCATTCGGGCGGTCGATGCCCATCGGCAAAGGGTGCGAACAGCCCGCGAAGCAGGTCTACCTCCATGCCCTCCACACCGAGTGTGCCCTCCTTAGAGGGCGACGCCTTGCGGCTTTCCTTCCCTCTGATCTGCGGGATGTAGAGGTGCGTGACCTGTGATTTGGGCAGGATCGAGGTGACATAGTTGCGAATGACCAAGCCTGCGCCGTCGCTGTCGGTGACAACGATCAGCCCCCGTTCAGCCGCCAATCTGCGGAGCAGTGCGACCTTTTCCTTTTCCTTGAAGATCCCGAAACCGTCGGTCGTGAGGATGGTGGCATCGACCACCGAACCGACCTTGATCTTATCGTATTTCCCCTCAACGAGCACTACTTGATGCAGTGTCAGCTTTGCATTTTCCCTCTTCATGCCATCTCCAGAATGAGCAGTTCGATGAGGCGGAAGCTGTCGAGCCGTGTCGACTTGAGCTTGCGGTCAGTCTCCCGACAGAGTGCCGCCATCTGCTCAAGCGCCTCGATCGAGCGCGTCGATGCGCTTTTGAGCCGCAGAGAGAGCACGTATTCGTGCATTTTGAGCTTCGATGCGATCTCGGCAGGGGTCATCCCTGCATCCCTGAGCATCCGCACCTGCAGCAGTTCAGTGCAGAGCTTCGAAACACTGCCTAAAATGTCGAGCGGCTTTTCCTTTCGCTTTTTCATGTCATCGAGCAGAACGAAGGCTCTCGCGATCTTGCGGTCGAGCAGTGCATTGACGAAATCGAAAGTGCCGTAGACGGTCGACGGCGATGCCACTGCGTAAATGTCGGCTTCCTCTGCCACGTTGCGTCCGCTTGCACGGACATATGCGGCAAGCTTCTCTGTCTCGCCCGCGAGAATATACATATCCGCCGAGCAATAGTCGATCATCTTCCGACAGAGGTCAGGCGCCATGAAGCAACCGCTTGCCTGTGCGTGCCTTGCCACCCAGTTTGCGAGCACCTGCGGCTTCTGCCGCTCAAAATTGACGCTGATCGTCCACTTTTGCAGGGCGGCAAGCGTCGCCGACGGCTTTTTGGCTGTTCCGATCGGCAATTCATCGGGCAGCGTGCAGATGACCACCGTCATATCCTCCACCCCTGCGAGCAGTTCGCAAAACTCCTTCAGGGTGTCGGACTTGATTTTGTTGAAGTCTGTATCCCACAGCTCCACCAATCGGTCGCCTCCACCGCCAAAACCCGTGAGCAGGGGCAGTCCGTCGAGCTCGACCGCCAACCTCGCGAGGTCTCCCCCTTCGATCTTGACGTGATTGAACGCCGCCGCAGGATCATCCCCGATCAATCTCTGTCTGAGCTGCTCCAAATAGCGGCGCTTGAGGTACTCCTCTTCGCCGTAAAAGAGATAGACGCCCTGCGGCGCAGTCTTGATTTTCTTGCTGAGCTCTGTCGTCGTCATGGCGTCTCCTTTTCGCAAGGGCTCTGCCCTTGCATCCCGCTTAAGGGAACTTCTTGAAAGAAGTTCCCTTAAGAATCCCTCAAGAACTTTCTTTAAGCGCGGCAAGTACTTGCCGCGCAGGTGAACATAGAACACCTTGTAGGAGCCGACGTCCTCGACGGCCCGTTCTACGGATCGTCTGCGAATCGCCCGCTCGCGATCGCCTCATTTTGTTGCGTAATCCACAATCTTTTCCACAAGTTTGTGGAAAAGTTCAAGAAATCTGTAGAAAATTGTAAATTATTTCTGCTTCAGCATCGGCAGGTAGATCATGAAGTAGTTGATGCCCGAGTAGATCGTCATGAAGACCATGACCGCCAGCGAAAGATAGGTGACACCCCATACGTCCCAGAAGAGGGGCTCGATCATTGCCGCGATAACGAAGATGATCTGCGAGACCGTCTTTACCTTGCCTGCCATGTTTGCGGCGATGACCTTGCCGCCCGTATTCTTGCAGAGCAGTCTGAGCGAGGTGACTGCCAGCTCTCTGGCCAGCACGATGAAGGTCGAGAAGGTTAGCAGCACCGCGAAAAGGTAGTCATCACCCTTCATCCCGTTAAACAGAACGAGCGAGAGCATCGCACCGAGCACGAGTAGCTTGTCGGCAAGCGGATCAAGGAACTTGCCGAAATCGGACACGAGATTATACTTCCGCGCCAACTGACCGTCGAGCATATCGGTGAGCGAAATGAGCGCAAACAGCGCCGCACCTGCGATTCTCGTCACATTCTCCTCGAAAATCGGGAAAATCACCAGACACATGAACACCGGCACGAGCACGGCTCGGATAACCGTCAAAATATTGGGTAAATTCTTAGGACAACTCATAATTATTTCTCCATGTCGAGGCGCCGCCTCGAGCTCCGGCAGGCGTTACGGCAGGGGCTCTGCCCCTGCACCTCCAAGAACTTTTGATAACCCGACGAATACTCGTCGGGTCGGAGTATTCCAATATTATAATCCTGCACGGCAAGTATTTGCC
>CAYRQA010000157.1:0-4157 GCA_964426285.1 uncultured Lachnospiraceae bacterium
TGTCGGTCCGTTGCCCTCCATGCCGACGATGGCGTCGATGAGATTGATCGTATCATGGCGGGCAATATGCATGGCGCAAAGGTCGACGAGCATCTCCGAAAAATCATTGATCTTCGGGAAACGGGCGTGCATCTCGAACTTTTCGGTCCCCGGGACTGTGCCGAAATAGTTTTTGACGGCGGCGCTCATCATGGTCAGCCCGTGTGTCTTGAGCTTGCAGAGATTGACGATGATATCGGCATCGAGAATGGGCGCAATAATATGGAAGTTTTTGGAAGCGATCCCATCGGGAAAATCGGTCATGCGCGATGCGGTATCAAAGTTCAGCCCGATGCCCGCGCGCTCCGCCGCACCCTCGGTACCGCATACGCGGTAGATCGAGCGCAGTGCACTCTCCGAGTAGGGACCGCCCGGGCTCTCAGCGATCATCACCTCTGCCGCACCTGCCGCACGGATGAGCGCCGCGACCGCTTCGATCATGGCAGGATGAGTGGTCGCGCCGAGTGCGGGATCCATTTTGCGCACCAGATTGGGCTTGATGACCACCCTCTTGCCTCTGAAATATTCTTCACCGATGCCCAGTGCCTGCCACTGCTCGGAAATCAGACGCCCGAGCGTCTCTTTCTCATAGCTCTCACAGCGCGACAGTGCTACAGGCGCATTTTTCTTGATCATAATTACCTCTGATTGTTCATTTATTCGAGTACAGTATAGCAGTTTGCCAAAAAAAATGCAAGTCTTTTTTTCAGATGTATTGATTTTCGCCGTTATTCATGATACAATCATAGATAGTAATGGATTTATTGGCGCTATCCCCCGCTCCCCCTCAGAAAGGCATGGATTTATATGAAAAAAACACCTGACCGCAAGCATCTTTTCAGTTTCGATCATAACGTCGGCTTCAACAAAAAATATACCACCATCGCGCTCTATGCGCTGCTTGTACTTGCCTTCGGGGCAGTCTGCGTCTATTTTCTCATTCACAACGACAAGTATGACAACGTGTTTGACACGCTGGGAGATATCGTCTTCCCGATCTTTACGGGCATGGTGATCGCCTATATCCTCAACCCCATCATGAAATTCTTCGAGGAAAAGGTCTTTATCACCTCTGCCCGCAGAAAGCTGAACAAGGCGCGCCGCATCCTCTTTCGCGAGAAGCTCGCCTACGACCACCTGAAAAAATCGTCCACAGCCACCGATGAGGCACTTGCTGAAGCCCTCCGAAAGCTCTCAGACGCACGCACCTCGCTCGATGCCGCCCATGCAGCAGTGGCCGCCGAGGAAGATGCGCGAACTGCCAAACTGCGCCAAAAGGCTGCTAAAAAGCACAAAAAGCCTTCTTATTACCCCGCTCCTGTCCCCAAAACCGAGCATCCCTACAGAGGGCTCGCGCTGCTCTGCACCTATCTCATCTTTTTTGCCATCATGTCCCTGCTGCTCTGGATCGTCATTCCGCAGTGCATCGAATCGATCAGCGGGCTGGTCGTCAAGATCCGCGGACTGGTCAATACCCTGCCGCATGATATCGAGCATCTGATCACCACCAATGAGCTTGCCCAGACGATCTATCGCTTTATCAGCGAATATATCGCCAGCGACGTGAACATCAAGGATATGCTCTTAGATATGCTGACCTCCTCGATTTCGGGGATCAGCGCCTATCTGACCGGCACGATCACCTCACTGCCCGCCTACATCTCCACTGCCTTTTCAAGCCTCACCAACATTCTTCTGGCGCTCTTCCTCTCGGTCTACTTCCTTTCGTCCAAGGAAATGCTCGGTCAGCAGGCGCACAGAGTAGGCAGAGCCATCCTGCCGTCCAAGCTCTACAAGGGCACCTGCCACGTTTTCCGTGAAATCGACCGCAAATTCGGCAAGTTCATCGAGGGCAAGATCCTCGATTCGACCATCATCTGCATCCTGGCGCTCATCGTTCTCTGGTTCTTCAAAATGCCCTACTATCAGATGCTTGCGCTGATCATCGGCATCACCAACATCATCCCCTTCTTCGGTCCGATCATCGGCGGCGTCATCGGCGGCGCGATCGTGCTGATCTCCGCCCCCTCCAAGCTGATCGCATTTATCATCATCGTGCTGGTCATCCAACAGCTCGACGGCAATATCATCGGTCCGCTGATCCTCGGTGATTCGCTCGGACTTCAGCCCATCTGGATCATGATCGCCATCATCATCATGAGCGGTCTCTTCGGCTTCTTCGGTATGATCTTCGGTGTGCCCCTCTTTGCAGTGATCTACACCCTCATCCATGAGGCGATCGAAAAACGGCTGAACGGCGCCCGTAAGCAGGAGATGCAAGACCTGCCGTCGCCATCCGAGGGCGACGATGCGTAAACACCGCCTTCCGATACTACACAAGTGAGGTTTGATCTCCCCATGAAAGACGAACGCCCCCGCAGACTACAGCTTGACACCGACCGCAACATCGGCTTTAACAAAAAATACACCACCATCGCGCTCTACGTGATATTGGTCATCCTCTTTGCGGCACTGCTGATCTTCATCCTGCTCTCGCCCGATCGGCTCGACACCCTCTTCGGCACGCTGAAATCGATCTGCACTCCCATCCTGATCGGGTTGGTCATCGCCTATCTGATCTACCCGCTTTACCGCTTCTTCGAGAAACGGGTCTTCATCTCTTCTGCCACCCGTAAACGGGAGAGCTGCCGCCGTGCGCTCTTTCGGGCAAAGTTGCGCTACGATTTTGAGCGGACCACCCCCTCTCCCGACCAAGCGAAAGTCGAAAGCGCAGCTGCTGCGCTCGCAAATGCACGCAAAGCGCTCGATGAAGCCTCTGCCGCACTTGATGCCCAATGCCTGAAAAAGAACGCCAAACGCGCTTTGCGCCATGCCGCCAAGCAGAGCCGTCCTGCCTATGTCAAGCCGACCGCTTCTGCCCCCTCGCGGGCAGGCAAGACGCTCTCGCTAGTCTCTGCCTATCTCATCCTTTTGCTATTGATCACCCTCTTCGTCTGGATGATCCTCCCCCCTTGCCTTGAAAGCATCAGCGAGCTTCTGCACCTCTGCCGACGGTTTCTCACCATCCTCCCTTCGAAGCTCACCTCCTTCGAGCTCGGACGTCAGATTCGCGATCTGCTCAGAGAGTTCGATCTGGCTGACGACGTCAAAAACTGGATCATGGGACTGACCTCCTCTGTACTCTCGGGTCTGACCTCGCTCATCGGCAAACTGCCCGCCATGCTGAGCACGATCGTCTCCAACCTCACCGACGCGCTTCTCGGCATCTTTTTGTCGGTTTACTTCCTTTCGTCCCGTGAAATGCTCCTCGGACAGTTCAAACGCTTCTCGCGCGCCCTCCTTCCCCACTCGATCTATCGCGGCAGCCGCCACGTTCTCTACGAGATCAACCGAAAATTCGGCAAATTCATCCAAGGCAAGCTGCTCAGCTCTGCCATCCTGGGTGCTGTATCCTTCCTGCTCTTCTGGGTCTGCGGCATCCCCTACTTCCAGATGATCACCCTCATCGTCACCGTCACCAACCTCATCCCCTTCTTCGGTCCCTTCATCGGTGCGATCCCGTCAGGGATCATCATCCTCATTTCCGCCCCCGACAAGCTGATCATCTTCATCATCCTCGTCCTCGTGATCCAACAGATCGAGGGCAACATCCTCGAACCCTATATCCTCGGCGATTCGCTCGGTCTTGAGCCTGTCTGGATCATGATCGCCATCGTCGTCATGGGCGAGCTCTTCGGGATCATCGGTATGGTCCTCGGCGTCCCCTTCTTCGCCGTCCTCTATACCCTTCTGAGCGAAGCCTGCACCAAACGATTGAGGAATAAATGATAATCATATTTGGGGCTCTGCCCTTGCATCCCGCCAAGAACCTTTTTGAAAAAAGGTTCTTGGATCTCCAAAAACTTCTAATATGCCGACGAATACTCGTCGACACTTTGGAATTAACAATTTTATATACCTGCGCGACAAGTATTTGTCGCGCCTAAAAAGTTCTTGAAGTCCAGAAACTTCTTTCAAGAAGTTTCTGGCGGAGTTTGAGGCGGAGCCTCAAAAAAATAAAAGGAGAATCATATGAAACTATCTATCGGAGAGCGGATCAGCGGATTTGAGCTGACCGCGATCACACCCATTGCCGAGCTGTGCTCGAACCTGTACAC
>CAYRQA010000158.1:0-4149 GCA_964426285.1 uncultured Lachnospiraceae bacterium
ATTTCATCCGAACTTGTTCAGATTTCATCGCGCATAGCGCGATTTCATTGAAATTTGGACGCCCGAGCCTCCACCGGCCCGGACGGCAGGGCATCCAGCATACGAAAAGCAGGTAAAACGCCTGCTTTTTCGTTTGTTTCTCAGTGGATTTGCTTGATATTGCCCCTCGAATCAGATCCTTGCCCCCATCGGCATTTTGAGCCGCCAACTGTCTTGCCCGAAATGCTTGACAAGGCTTGCAAAATGCTGTATAATAAATAAAGATACATCCCCCCGAAAGGAGACCTGCCATGCCCCGCTTTTTTCTGCCGCCTGAGCGCTTTTCGGAAGCGATCGACGGCACACTTTTGATCGACGGCGAAAATGCCCGCCATATTTCGCTCTCCCTGCGGATGAAGGTCGGCGACCGCATCACCCTTTCCGACGGTGAAGGGAAGGAGTATAGTGCGCTGATCACTGCTATCACCGCCTCAACGGTCAGCGTGCAGGTCGAATCGGGTTGCGACAGCAGGAACGAATCGCCCGTGAAGATCAGCCTCTATCAGGGCATCGCCAAGGGCGACAAGATGGACAGCATCATCCAGAAGGCGGTCGAGCTCGGTGTGTCCGAGATCATCCCCGTCGACTGCCAACGCTCGGTCGCCAAGATCGCAAGCGATTCGGTTGAGAAAAAGCTCAGACGCTGGCAAAAAATCGCCGACGAAGCGGCAGGGCAGTGCGGCAGAGGGAAGCTCCCCAAGGTGCGTATGCCCATGAAATACGCCGATGCGCTGAAGACTGCCGCCGCAGACGAGCTGGCGTTCATCTGCTACGAGGGGGAGGGCACAGAGCCGCTCTCTCTGCTGCTCCCGACCGATCCGCCCGCTACACTCTCCTTTTTCATCGGGCCCGAGGGCGGCTTTGAGCCCTCCGAGTTCGAACAGGCAAAAGCCCTCGGTCTTCTTCCTGCGGGGCTGGGACGGCGCATTCTGCGCACCGAAACGGCATCGTCATTCGTGCTCTCGGCGCTGACTTTTGCCTATGAAATGCCAAGAATGTTAAAAGATTAACAAGCTCTTGCCGAATGAATCAAAAAAATCAAAAAAAAATCTATAATTTTATCAAAAACAGGAAAATGACTATTGAAATTTCACAAAAAATAGTGTAGAATAATAGCTGTATTATACAAGTCTGAAGGATTTGAAAGGAGACACATTATGTCGAATCGTTTATTTCAGGGGATCATTTACCAGATGAAGGATGCGGTCGACCGGGTGATTGGCGTGATCGATGAAACAGGTGTGGTCATCTCGTGCAGCGAGCTGGTGAAGATCGGAGAGATCCGTCAGGGGATTCGGGACGAGCTGTCCTACACGTCCGACGTGACGACCCTGGGCGGCTATACCTACCGTGTGCTCAGCACCGCAACAGCAAAGAGCGAGTACGTGGTTTTCGTAGAGGGTGAGGATAAGCAGGCAGAGAAGCTCTCGATGCTGCTCGCCATTTCGCTCGGCAATATCAAAATTCTCTATGATGAAAAGCACGACAAATCGTCCTTTATCAAGAACATCATTCTTGACAATATCCTGCCCAGCGATATTTACATTAAATCGAAAGAATTGCACTTTGCCAGTGACGTTTCGCGCGTCGTTTTCCTGATCAAGTTCAACGGAAAGAACGATGTCGTTCCCTACGACATCCTTCAGAATATGTTCCCCGGCAAGAACAAGGACTACGTCATCAGCGTAGGCGAACGCGACAGCGTCCTCGTCAAGGAGATCAAGCCCAACTACGATATGCGCGACATCGAGAAGATGGCACGCTCGATCGCAGACACCATTTCCTCCGAATTCTTTACCAAGGTTTCGATCGGTATCGGTACCGTGGTAGACAATATCAAGGATCTCTCCCGTTCCTACAAGGAAGCACAGGTCGCGCTTGAGGTCGGCAAGGTCTTCGACACCGAAAAGGATATCATCAGCTATGATAACCTCGGCATCGGACGTCTGATCTATCAGCTGCCCACCTCGCTTTGCGAAATGTTCCTCCAGGAAGTCTTCAAGAAGGGACCGCTCGAATCGCTTGACAGAGAAACGCTTGTCACCATTCAGGCGTTCTTCGAGAACAACCTCAACGTTTCCGAGACCTCGCGTAAGCTCTTCGTACACCGTAATACGCTGGTCTACCGCCTGGAAAAAATCCGCAAGCTGACCGGTCTGGATCTGAGAGAATTTGAACACGCCATCACCTTTAAGGTGGCGCTCATGGTCAAGAAGTATCTCTCCTCCAAGCCTGTCAAGTATTAATCCCATGAAAACAACAGCTTGTGCATATCCGATCGGCTTATGTACAGGCTGTGTTTTGTCAGAGGAATTACCATGATTGAACTCAAAAATGTGACTAAAACCTATCAGAACGGCACGCTCGTGTTCTCGGATTTCAATCTGACCATCAACAGCGGCGAGTTCGTTTTCGTCGTAGGCGAGTCGGGGGCGGGCAAATCGACCCTGCTCAAGCTGCTTCTGAAAGAGGAAGACGTGACCTCGGGGTCGATCATCGTCGACGGATGCGATCTCTCCACGCTGAAAAAGCGGGAGATCCCCTTCTATCGCAGAAAGCTCGGGGTGGTCTTTCAGGATTTCCGCCTCTTCCCCGATAAGACGGTCTATGAAAACGTTGCCTTTGCCCTGCGGGTGATCGGTGAGCACAGCGCCACTATCAAGCTCAAGGTGAATGCCGCACTCAAGATCGTAGACCTTGCCGACAAGGCGAAGAGCTATCCCGACGAGCTGTCGGGCGGTGAACAGCAGCGGGTGGCGCTTGCGCGCGCACTTGCAAACGGTCCCGGCATCATCATTGCCGACGAGCCGACGGGCAATATCGACCCCCGTCACAGCCACGATATCATGGAGATGCTCATCCGCATTCAGCGCCGCTACCAGAAGACGGTGATCGTGGTCACCCACGAAAAGGAACTGGTCGATCTCTTCCGTCAGCGGGTGGTGACCATTCGGGACGGAAAGGTCGCCGAAGACCGCGTGGGCGAGATGTTCGTGAGCGAGGGTGAAGGGACGCCCGAAGCGGAAAATACACCCGCTCCGATATCGGGTGAAGCCAATCAACAGGAACTTAGCGTATGAAAAAATTCAGTTTTTCCTATACCTTCAGTCAAAGTCTGAAGGGCATCTTGCGCAACAGCGTCATGAGTATCGCCTCGGTGCTGGTGCTGGCGAGCTGTCTTTTGGTGCTCGGCACCTTCGGACTGCTGACGATCAATATCAACCACAACTTGGACCAGATGACCCTGCTGACCGAGGTGGCGGTCTTCCTTCAGAAGGACTGCAGTGAAGAGGAGATCAGCCAGCTCCGCACGGGCATCCTTGCCATGCGGGAGGACGGACTGGTTAACGACGTCGAATACGTTTCGGCAGACGATGCGCTCGTGGCGGAAATGGAGAAGTTCAAGGACTATCCCATGCTCTTTGAATCGATCAGAGAGGAAGAGAACCCTTACCGTGCCTCCTTCGTCGTGACCTATCAGCCGGGCATCAATATCAGCGACCTCGAATACCGTCTCTACAACCTCTCGGTCATCCGAACCGACGAAGCGGGCAACCCGACTGCGGTCTATCCGATCGAGAAGGTGACCTCGCACGCCGAGGTGGCGGAGACGATGAACAGCCTGCAAAAGGGCATTTCGAACGTCTCGATCGGCTTCATGCTCGTCCTGTTCGTGGTCAGTATCTTTATTATTATCAATACCATCCGTTTGGGTGTCTTTTCGAGACGCTCGGAGATCTCGGTCATGCGCTACGTCGGCGCGACCAACTCCTTCGTCACAGCCCCCTTTATCTTCGAGGGACTGGTCATGGGCGGCTCGGCAGCTGTTTCGGCATTCTTCGTCGAGTGGCTGATCTATGACCGCGCAAGCCGACTGATCGCGACCTATTATCGGATGTTCTCGGTCATTTCCTTCGGCGACGTGTGGTACTATCTGCTCATCGGCTTTGCGCTGATCGGGCTCTTTACAGGTGCGATCGGCAGCTTTATCGCGGTCAGCCGTTATCTCAAGGAAAAATCCTGAAAAAGGGCGGTTGAGAAAGTTACTGTAAATTGAGTGGTGTGTTCGAACGGTACGAAACGAAAAGGCTCCCTCTTTGAGGGAGCTGT
>CAYRQA010000159.1:0-4142 GCA_964426285.1 uncultured Lachnospiraceae bacterium
ATGCAGGTGCTCAGGCATGCCGCGTCCTCAAAAAGGCAGGCGTGAACGTCGTCCTCGTCAACTCCAACCCCGCTACCATTATGACCGACAAAGCACTGGCGGACGAGATCTACCTCGAGCCCCTCTGTGCCGACACCATCAAGCGCATCATCGAAAAGGAAAAGCCCGACTCGATGCTCGCCGGGCTGGGCGGTCAGACAGGTCTGACCATCGCGATGCAGCTCGCAAAAGAGGGCTACCTCGAAAAGATGGGCGTTCGCCTGCTCGGTACCGACGCGGAAGCGATCTCCAAGGCGGAAGACCGCGAGCTCTTCAAGGAAGCTATGCAGGAGATCGGTCAGCCGCTCATCCCCTCTGACATCGCAGAGGATATGGAGACTGCGATCGCGGTTGCCAACCGCATCGGCTACCCCGTTATCATCCGTCCCGCATTTACCCTCGGCGGCTCGGGCGGCGGTGTTGCCTACAATGAAGAAGAGCTGAAGATCGTTGCCCGCACCGGTCTCGATCTCTCGCCCATTACCCAGGTCCTCGTTGAAAAGTATATCTACGGCTGGAAAGAAATTGAGTTCGAGACCATGCGCGACAGCGCAGGCAATGCCATTGCCGTCTGCTCGATGGAAAACTTCGACCCTGTCGGCGTGCACACGGGCGATTCGATCGTGCTTGCGCCCGCCGTCACCCTCTCTGACAAGGAATATCAGATGCTCCGCTCGGCATCGCTCTCGATCGTCTCGGCGCTCGGCATCGTCGGCGGCTGTAACTGCCAGTTCGCACTCAACCCCAACTCCTTCGAATATGCGGTCATCGAGGTCAACCCCCGTGTCAGCCGCTCCTCGGCACTCGCTTCCAAGGCGACCGGTTACCCGATTGCAAAGGTGACCACCCAGATCGCACTCGGCTACACGCTCGACGAGATCAAGAACGAGGTCACCGGTAAGACCTGCGCTTGCTTCGAGCCTACCGTTGACTACTGCGTCGTAAAATTCCCCAAGTGGCCCTTCGACAAGTTCGGCGGCAAATCCCGCAAGCTGGGCACGCAGATGAAGGCGACCGGTGAGGTCATGGCGATCGCACCCTCCTTCGAAATGGCGATCATGAAGGCTGTCCGCGGCGCTGAGATCTCGCTCGACACCCTCAACAAAGCACCGATGAACGATCAGCCCGTCGAAGAAAGACTGAAAAATCTCGACGACCTGCGTCTCTTCACCGTATTCGAGGCGATCAAGAAGGGCGTAACGCTTGACAAGATCTATGAAATCACCCGTATCGACAAGTGGTTCCTTTCGAAGCTCAAGAAGCTCGCCGATTTTGAGGAAAACCTCAAGGACGGCATGACCGACGAAAAATACCTGCAGGGCAAGAAGATGGGCTACACCGACGCGGCGCTCAGCCGTCTGTCGGGCTGCAAGGAACTGCCCCGCAGAAACGCCGTTTACAAGATGGTCGACACCTGCGGTGCTGAGTTTGCCGCAGAGACCCCCTACTTCTACTCGACCTACGACGACACCTGCGAGGCGACCGAGTTCATCGAAGCCCGCGACACCGGCAAGGACAAGATCATCGTGCTCGGCTCGGGTCCCATCCGTATCGGTCAGGGCATCGAGTTCGACTACTCCTCGGTTCACTGCGTATGGACGCTGAAGGAGCTCGGCTACGAGGTCGCGATCATCAACAACAACCCCGAGACCGTTTCGACCGACTATGATACTGCCGATCGACTCTACTTCGAGCCCCTCTCGCCCGAGGACGTTATGAACGTCATCCGTGTCGAGAAGCCGGTCGGTGTAGTCGTCGCATTCGGCGGTCAGACTGCCATCAAGCTGACCAAGTTCCTCGACGACAACGGCGTCAAGATTCTCGGCACTTCTGCCGAAGGCATCGATACCGCCGAGGACCGCGAAAAATTCGACGCTCTGCTCGAGACCTTCGGCATCCGCCGTCCCAAGGGACAGGCTGTCCTCACCCTCGATGAGGCACTCTCCGCGGCTGACCGTCTCGGCTACCCTGTTCTGCTCCGTCCCTCCTACGTCATCGGCGGTCAGAACATGATCATCGCCCACACCCCTGCCGACATTGAGAAGTATATGAACGTCATTCTGGCAGGCGGCATCGAGAACCCCGTACTCGTCGACAAGTACATGATGGGTCCTGAGCTCGAAGTAGACATCATCTCGGACGGCAAGGACGTGCTCATCCCCGGCATCATGCAGCACGTTGAACGCGCGGGCGTACACTCTGGCGACTCGATCGCGGTTTATCCCCCCTATAACATCACCGACAAGATGAAGGAGAGCATCATCGAATGCTCCACCAATCTTGCACTGGCGCTCGGCACCAAGGGACTTGTCAATATCCAGTACCTCATCTACCACGGCGAGCTCTACGTCATCGAGGTCAACCCCCGTGCTTCGCGTACCATCCCCTATATCAGCAAGGTCACCGGCGTTCCGATGGTCGACATCGCATCGCGCGTCATGATCGGCGAATCCCTCGCCGATATGGGCTACGGCACCGGTCTCTACAAGACGCCTCCCTACTTCACCGTCAAAGTGCCCGTCTTCTCCTTCGAGAAGCTGTCCGACGTCAACGCTTCGCTCGGTCCTGAAATGAAGTCGACCGGTGAGGTTCTCGGCATCGGCAAGACGCTGACCGAAGCGCTCTACAAGGGTCTCTCTGCCGCAGGCTTCAAGCTGGCTGCCCCCTTCTCGGGCAAGGAAGTCGGCATCCTGCTCTCGGTCGTTGACCACGACCTCTTCGAAATCGTTACCCTCGCCAAGAAGCTCGACGATCTCGGCATGAAGCTCTATGCGACCGCCGACACCGCCAACGCGATCTCGGGTCTGGGCATCGACGTGACGCTGATCGAATCGATCGCCCCCGGCGGAGACGCATTCCGCCTGATGGAAGAGGGCAAGCTCAACTATATCGTTTACACCGGTGCACTCTACGACTCGACGATCGAGGAATTCATCCTCCTCAACCGCCGTGCGATCCAGCTCTCGATCGCCTGCCTGACCTCGCTCGACACGGCGAACGCTATGGCGGACATCATCGCATCGCGTTACAACATCTACAACACCGAGCTGGTCGATATCAACGATATGCGCTCGACCCGCCGCAAGCTGAAATTCCACAAGATGACCGCTACCGGCAACGACTATATCTATATCGACAACTTCGACGGCTCGATCAACTGCCCCGAATCGCTGGCAGTCACCTACTGTGACCGTCACTACGGCATCGGCGGCGACGGCATCGTGCTGATCGAAAAGTCGAACGTAGCGACCGCGAAGATGCGTATCTTCAACCAGGACGGCTCTGAGGGTCAGATGGGCGGTAACGCCCTGCGTTGCGTAGGCAAATTCCTCTACGACAACGGCTACACCACTCACACCCACATCACGGTTGAGACCGCGAGCGGCGTGAAATGGATGAAGCTCTTCGTCTCCGACGGAAAGGTGACCTCTGTCACCATCAAGATGGGCAAGGCTTCGCTGGCTGCTGCCGATCTGCCCGTTGCGATCGACGCCGAGACTGTCGTCGACTATCCCGCTGTCATCGGCGGTGAGCAGTACAACATCACCTGCGTATCGGTAGGCAACCCGCACTGCGTCGTCTTCGCACCTCGCGTAGACGGTGTGGAGGTTGAGAAGGTAGGTCCGCTCTTCGAGCACTCGCCTCTCTTCCCCGAGCGTGTGAACACCGAATTCATCCGCGTAGTGAACCCCGTGACCATCAAGATGCGCGTCTGGGAACGCGGCAACGGCGAAACGCTCGCCTGCGGTACCGGTGCCTGCGCAGCTGTGGTCGCAGCAGTCGAAAACGGCTTCTGCCCCAAGGGCGAGGACATCACCGTCAAGGTACGCGGCGGCGATCTGATCGTCAACTACTCCGACGAGGGCATCACCCTCACTGGCAACGCCGACCTCATCTACACGGGTGAATTGGAGTATTAATTTATCTCATAA
Source organism: uncultured Lachnospiraceae bacterium (assembly GCA_964426285.1). GTDB lineage: Bacteria > Bacillota > Clostridia > Oscillospirales > CAG-272 > CAKSQF01. The sequence continues at coordinate 3,972 of CAYRQA010000159.1, forward strand.
GGGGTGCTTTCTAGAAAGAAAGCCCCCCTTAAACCCCGAAAGAACTTTTTTTAAAGCCGCACGAATACTCGTACGGCGATTTTTTCGATTATATTCTGTTTCAATAAAGGTGGGAGCCAAGGAACTGGGAGGGGAGCTCGAGGGGAGGGCGAAAACTTCGGAGTTTGAGAT
>CAYRQA010000160.1:0-4049 GCA_964426285.1 uncultured Lachnospiraceae bacterium
GTATCAGACGGCGCATCCTGACGCGATCGGACGCCCCCGACGTTTACTCCGAGGATGACCGGCGCCCGCTTCTCTTCCCTGCCGACGAACCGAGCACCCGATTTGTCTCTCCGCCGCTCGGCAGATGAACAATCTCCCGCCTCCAAACGCCAACGTTCCGTATGAGCGCAACCTGCAATTCGCACGACAACGAGTGAATTGCAGGTTTTCTACTTTACGGGCATTTTCCTGTCCGATTGCACCGATTTGTTAAAAAAATGATTGGAAATGCGAAAATCTATTTACATTTTGCACACGCTGTGTTATAATGAATTTGTTATCTTATTATAAATAAGGAAGAAATTCCTGCTCCGCTTCAATTTCGCGACAAGAGAGGATATGATCATGAACCAAGAGCTGCTCACCCTGTGCACTGCCGCCGGCAATGCCGCCGCCGTCCTGAAAACCGCTTCGACCGAACGCAAGAACGCCGCTCTTGCGGCAATGGCTGCCGCACTGCGAAGCGCTACCCCCGCCATTCTCGCCGCCAATCGGGCTGACCTCGAAGCCGCCCGAGCAAACGGCATCCGAGAATCGCTGATCGACCGCCTTACGCTGACCGAGGCTCGACTTGCCGCCATCGCTGATTCGCTTGAGGAGATCATCGCACTGCCCGACCCCTGCGGCAGCGGCGAAGTATTCACCCGCCCGAACGGGCTGGTCATCCGCAAGGTGCGCGTTCCCCTGGGCGTCATCGGCATGATCTACGAGGCTCGCCCGAACGTGACCGTCGATGCGGCGGCGCTCTGCCTGAAAACGGGCAATGCCTGCGTCCTGCGCGGCGGCAAGGAAGCGCTCGCGACCAACATTGCCCTCACCGACGTGCTCCGTGATGCGGTCGCATCGGTCGGACTGCCCGCCGATTCGGTCTGCCTGATCAAAGACCCGAGCCGTGCCTCCTCCGAAGCGCTGATGACCGCACGCGGTCATATTGACCTGCTCATCCCCCGCGGTTCTGCTTCGCTCATTCAAGCGGTCGCGCAAAATGCCACCGTCCCCGTGATCGAGACGGGCGCGGGCAACTGCCACATCTACGTCGATGCGACCGCCGATATAGACATGGCGGTGAAGGTCGCCATGAACGCCAAAATGTCCCGTCCCTCCGTCTGCAACGCCGCCGAGACGATGCTCGTGCACCGCGATATTGCCGATCGCTTCCTCCCCGCATTTGCCGCCGCTTCCGCCGATCAGCCCCATTCGCTCGAGCTTCGCGGCTGTGAGCGTACCCGTGCGCTGATCGACGCCCTGCCTGCCGACGAATCCGACTGGGCGACCGAATACGGCGACTATATCCTCGCCGTGAAGGTGGTCGACAGCCTCGATGATGCGATCGCGCACATCAACCGCTACAACACCGGTCACAGCGAAGCGATCCTCACCTCCTCGATCGCCGCCGCAAACGAATTCCAATCGCGCGTCGATGCCGCCGTGGTCTATGTCAACGCATCCACCCGCTTCACCGACGGCGGTGAGTTCGGGCTGGGTGCCGAGATCGGCATCTCGACCCAAAAACTCCACGCCCGCGGTCCCATGGGCGCTTGTGCCCTCACTACCTGCAAGTTTTTGGTAGAAGGCAGTGGGCAGGTGAGGTAAAGGTTACGCTGTGGGGCTCTGCCCCACACCCCGCCGGGGACGCCGTCCCTGCACCCCTGCCAAACTTTCTTGAAAGAAAGTTTGGATCAAAGAACTTTATATAAGCGCGGCAAATGCTTGCCGCGTGGGGTAATACATTTCGATTCCACCTCGGTAGGGACGACATTGCCTGCGGCAAGTGGTCGCTGCGAGCGTTGGATGAACGAATTACACCAAACCCTGTAGGGACCGGCGCCCCCGACGGTCCGTATCATTGGCTTATCCGCCACAATATGGAGAACGACCATGAATTATCAAGAAACCTACAATTTATTGAAGGAAAAATCCCAACTTCAGCTCCTTGCCTACTACGACACGCTCGACGACGCAGCCAAGGCAAACCTGCTCAGCCAGATCGAATCGATCGACTGGAGCTTGCTCGACCTGCTCGGCACCACCTCCCACCTCGAGCGCGGGCAGATCGAACCGCTCGGCGCATTCAAGCTTGCGGGCAGCGAAGAAAAACGCGCCGAATTCACCGAAATCGGACTTGATGCGCTGAAAAACGGCAAGGTCGGCGCCGTCCTGCTCGCAGGCGGACAGGGCACTCGCCTCGGCTGGGACAAGCCCAAGGGCACCTTCAACATCGGCATCACCCGCGAGCTTTCGATTTTCGAGTGTCTGATCAGCAACCTCACCGATGTGGTGCGCAAGGTCGGCAGACCCATTCCGCTCTATATCATGACCAGCGACAAGAACAACGCCGAGACGGTCGCTTTCTTCGAAGAAAAGGACTATTTCGGCTACAGAAGAGAAAACATCCGCTTTTTCGTGCAGGAAATGTCACCTTCGGTATCATTTGAGGGCAAACTGCTCATGGAAGCACCCGATTCGCTCTCACTCTCACCCAACGGAAACGGCGGTTGGTTCACCTCCCTCGTGAAGGCGGGCTACCTCGACGAGATGCGCAAAAACGGAATCGAATGGCTGACCGCATTTGCGGTCGACAACGTCTGCCAGCGCATCTGCTCCCCCGATTTCGTCGGCGCGACCATCGCCTCGGGCTGTGACTGCGGTGCGAAGGTCGTCTCGAAGGCATTCCCCGAGGAAAAGCTCGGCGTGCTCTGCCTCGAGGACGGCAAGCCCTCGATCGTCGAATACTACGAGATGACCGAGGATATGCGCACCCTCTACGACGACCGCGGTGAACTGCTCTACCGCTTCGGCGTGATCCTGAACTATCTCTTCAGGATCGACAGCCTTGTGAAGATCGCCGCACAGCGCCTCCCCGTCCACATCGTCGAGAAGAAGATCCCTTACATCGATGAAACGTGCGCGCTTGTCAAGCCCGACGCCCCCAACGGCTACAAGTTCGAATCGCTCATCCTCGACATGATCCACATGATGGACAGCTGCTTTGCCTTCGAGGTCGTCCGCGAGCGTGAATTTGCCCCCGTCAAGAACCCCACCGGCGTCGATTCTGTCGAATCGGCTCGGGAATTGCTGAAGAAGAACGGGGTTGAGCTGTAGTGGGGCTCCCCCCACACCCCGCCAAAGGCTCTGCCTTTGGAATCCGCCAAGAACCTTTTTGAAAAAAGGTTCTTGGAACTCCAAAAACTTTATTAAAGCGCGGCAAATGCTTGCCGCGCAGATAATAACCATCCTGCCCGACAAGTACTTGTCGGGCATACAGAAAGTTTTTGAAGATTCTTAAGAAACTTTTTTCAAAAAGTTTCTTAAGCGGGGTTTGGGGCAGCGCCCCAAATAAAAAACAAGGAGAAATACTCATGGCAGAAACCATATACACAATTCCCATCAACGAGACCTTCGAGGAATGCATGGAGAAGGAAGAGCCCACCTGCCCCTTCTGCTCGCTCGAAGCGAAGCTGGAGACGGAGGAGATCGATCTCATCCTCGGCGCATCGATGATGGAGCCAGACATCCGCATCAAAACGAACAAGCTCGGCTTTTGCCAGACCCACTTCAGCGGACTGCTTCGCGGCTCGAAGCGCCTGCCCCTCTCGCTGATACTCGAGAGCCATCTGAACGAGCTCTACGATGCCACCCTCCCCAAGGGCAAGCTGAAATCGCCCGAAAAGGCGGCGGCTCGGCTCAAGGAGCTGTCGTCCTCCTGCTACGTCTGCGGAAAGATCTCGATGCACTACAAGCGAATGCTCGCCAACGCCCTCTATATGTGGGCAAGCGACGAGGAGTTTCGCAAGAAATTCGCTTCGCAGAAGTGCTTCTGCACACGCCACTTCGCCGAAATGGTCGAGGGCTCAAAAAAAGAGATCCCCAAGCGCGAACAGAGTGACTTCTACGATTCGCTCGCCGAGGTCTTCGGCGGCTACTTCGGCGAGCTGAAGGAGGACATCTCCAAATTCTGCCGCTCCTTCGACTACCGCTACCAGGATGAGCCCCTCGGCACAGCCGTCAAC
>CAYRQA010000161.1:0-4034 GCA_964426285.1 uncultured Lachnospiraceae bacterium
TCATAGCCCGCATCCTGCAGGTATTTTGCCGCTCTTTCCGATTCAGCCATGTCGCGCCCGATCTCGGTAAATTCCTCGCCCGGAACGGCACCGACGCAGAAATCCTTGACGTAGGAGCGGACTGAGTAGCGCAGGGAGACGGGGTAATCGTCGCCGCATTTTGCCTTGATTGCCTTGACAATGTCGGTCGCAAAGCGGTAGCGGTTCTCAAACGAGCCGCCGTAGGCATCGGTGCGCTTGTTGGTATATTGATGGGTGAACTGGTCGAGCAGGTAGCCCTCATGGATGGCGTGCACCTCGACGCCGTCGACGCCCGCCCACTTGCAGAGCTCGGCGGTTTTGGCGAAGGCATCGACGATCTGTTCAATTTCCTTGACCGTGATGGCGCGGCAGGTCATTTTGTCCGACCAGCGGGAGGGGAGCTCGCTCGGGCTTGCCGCCTGATAGGGGATGTTGATGATCGGCTTGATGAGATCGCGCACGACCGGCATATTGTGGAGCATGACCAGTGGCGTCGGGATCGCCCACGAGCGTCCCATACCAGCGGTAATCTGCACGAAGAGCTTCGCGCCCGTCTGATGGATCTCCTCCATGAAGACCTTGAGCTCCTCGAACATTTTCTTGTTCTGCCAGAGCCACTGGCCCATGAAGGTCGATTTAATGGGCGCAATGCCGGGGATGATCAGTCCGACGTTGTTTTTCGCCTTTTCGAGGAAGAACTTCGCCGCTTCCTTGTCAAAATGGTTGCCCGTGTGCTCCATCCAGCCGAAGAGGGAAGTGCCGCCCATCGGACATAGTACGATGCGGTTTTTGATCTCGACGTTGCCTATTTTCCAGGGGGTAAACAGGGCTTGGTACTTGGGGGCGTTTTTTTTCATAGGAATAACTCCTTACGACATTTAATTTTATTAATTGTGTCATATTGCCGCGAAACAATCAAGCATAAAAATGTAAAATGTGTACAAAATTGCGTCCTATCGCGCATTTTCAAAAAACTGACCGCCGAACCTTGACTATTTCGGCAAAATCATATATAATAAGATGATCAATCGCGAAAATCAAGGAGAACGACCATGACGCCCGATAAAATTTACAATATTGGCATCCTCGCTCACGTGGACGCGGGCAAAACGACGCTGACCGAGCAGTTTCTATACCTCTCGGGCGCACTGCGCAAGGCAGGCAGCGTAGACAGCGGTACGACACAGACCGACTGGCTCCCGATCGAGCGCGAAAGGGGCATTTCGGTGCGTTCTGCACAGACCTCCTTTATGTGGAAGGATCATCAGATCAACCTCATTGACACCCCCGGGCACGTCGACTTCGCAAGCGAGGTCGAGCGCTCGCTGACCGCACTCGATGGGGCAGTCCTGCTCGTTTCGGCGGTCGAGGGTATTCAGTCGCACACCGAAAATCTCTGGCGTGCGCTCGATAAGATGAAGATTCCGACCATCGTGTTCGTCAATAAGGTCGACCGTGCAGGCAGCCGTTTCGAGGGCATCTGCGCCGACTTCCCGAAGCTGCTCAGTTGTGATGGGATGACCCTCCTGCCGCTCAGCAACGTCGAAAACGAAGGGCTCAAGGAGTTTGCCGTCTCCGAGGTTGCCGATATCAAGGAACGCATCACCGAGGCGGTCGCCGACTACGATGATGATATTGCCGAAAGCTACCTCGGCGGGGAAGAAATCGATGACGCGCGCCTCCAAAAAGCCTTTGTGACCTGCGTGAGGGAACGCATGATCATCCCCGTCTTCGCAGGCTGTGCCCAAAAGAGCGTCGGCGTAGAGCAACTGCTCGATGCGATCCCCCTTCTCCTGCCTTCTGCCGACTGCAAGATCGCGGATGGACTGTCTGCGCTCATCTTCAAGATCGAGCATGACAAAACGATGGGCAAGATCGCGCACGTTCGGATGTACGGCGGCGAGCTTAAAACCCGTGACCTCATCGAGACCCGTGTTGCGGGCGGTGAGAAGATCTCGCAGATCCGCAAGTTCAACGGGCAAAAATACATGGACGTCGGCTCGGTCGGCGCAGGCGACATTGCCGCACTCTGCGGATTAGGGTCGGTCAAGGTGCTCGACACCCTCGGCGATTACTCGCTCTCCGACAGCTATCGCCTCGCCAACCCCTTCCTGTCGGTCAAGGCGATGCCCGCAAATGAAGCTGAACTCATCCCACTCCTCACCGCACTGCGCGAGCTGTCCGACGAAGACCCGCTGCTCGACTGCAAATGGGAGAAATCCGAGCGTGAGATTGTGATCTCGATCACGGGTGAGATGCAGCTCGAGGTCATCGCATCGCTCCTGCGCGACCGCTACAATCTGACCGCGACCTTCTCCGAGCCCTCGGTCATCTACAAGGAGACCCCCTCGAAGGTTGGCGACGGCTTCGAAGCCTACACCATGCCCAAGCCCTGTTGGGCACTCGTCAACTTCCGCTTTGAGCCCCTTCCGCGAGGCTCGGGCGTTGTCTACGACGGCGGCAAGATCCCGAGTAATCGCTGCTTTTACCGCTATCAGGAGCACATCCGCCGCTCATTCTGGGCGAACCTGCAGCAGGGAATGCTCGGCTGGGAGGTCACCGACTTCAAGGCGACCCTCATCGGCGCGGAGCATCACACCATCCACACGCATCCGCTCGACTTCTTTGTAGCCACCCCCATGGCGATCATGGACGGACTTCGCAACACGGGCACGACCCTGCTCGAGCCCTTCCTGCGCGTGCGCATCACGGCGGGGGCTGAGTACCTCGGCAAGGTGATCGGCGACATCACGAATATGCGCGGTGAATTCGATACGCCCGTGATGACCGAGACATCCTTCATGATCGAAGCCTGCCTGCCCGTCGCCACCTCGCTGAACTACCCCGTGCGGCTTGCAGCCATGACCCACGGCAAGGGCATCTTCTTCTCCTCCTTCGACGGCTACCGCGAATGTCCGCTCGAGCTGGGCAAGACCACGCCCCGTCGCGGACCTAACCCGCTCGATCGTGCCAAGTGGATATTGTACGCAAGAGGTGCGATGACAGATGAGAATTATGCGATCATGTGAGAAAGGGGAATGTCTATGTCGAAAGTTTTGATGAAAATAGCCTTGTTTACCCTACTCATGTCTGTTCTCTTGACATCCTGCTCGTTTGTTGATCAAATGTCCCCAAAAAGCATCATTGAGCAGGTTTTTTCGGCGATCGAGGAGGAGGATGAAGAGACCCTTCGTGCACTCTTCGCTGTCAATGTGGTCTCTGTCGATCCCGATTTCGACGAAAAAATCACCGAGCTGATCGAGTTTGTAGATGGGGAGCTGGTCACTTACGATGACTGGGACGGCGGAGGAGAGGAAAGCTCTTTCGGTGAGGAAGGCACATGGCGTTATATCAAGTATTCCTTTGATGTGGAAACGACCGAAACGAGCTATCGCTTAGCGATCAGAACGTGTACAGTTGATTCAGAAGATGCCAGCAATTTGGGCATCCATTCGCTGTATGTGATCAGGCACGAGGACGATCCCTATCCCAAATACGCATACGGCGGAGACGGCAAGGACACACCGGGGATTCATTTCAACGCTGTTTTCGAAGAACCCGCCGAGTAAGCAGATCGTAACCAAAAAACACCCACCGAACGATCGATCAAAGCGATCCGTCATTCGGTGGGTGATGTTTATCGAGCGCAACGAGTATTCGTTGCGCTTTAAAAGTTCTTTGGCGACTTGGTATAACCCAGTCGTGCTTTCATTTCAAGAAAGCGACCGGAGTTTGAGGCGGCGCCTCAAATATAGACAAATCAAAAAAACAGAGGACGAAATCGTCCTCTGTTTCATGTTGCTTAATTAGCCGTTCTTGATAGCAGCCTGTGCAGCCGAAAGACGAGCGATCGGTACACGGAAGGGCGAGCAAGAAACGTAGGTCAGACCAACCTTGTGGCAGAACTCGATGGAGGAAGGATCGCCGCCGTGTTCGCCGCAGATGCCCAGCTTGATGTCGGGGCGAGTGGAGCGGCCGAGCTCAGCAGCCATCTTAACCAGCTTGCCTACACC
>CAYRQA010000162.1:0-4031 GCA_964426285.1 uncultured Lachnospiraceae bacterium
CAGGCATGAGGTCGTTGTAGAAATAGAGGTTGTGCATGACGCAGAGGCGCATACCGAGCATCTCGTCGGCTTTCAGCAGGTGACGGATGTAGGCGCGCGAGTAGCGGCGGCAGACGGGGCAGCCGCAGCTTTCGGAGATGGGACGTGCATCGAGCCTGAAGCGGTTGTTGAGGATGGTCAGCTTGCCTTCCCAAGTGAAAAGATTGCCGTGTCGGGCGTTACGGGAGGGCATGACGCAGTCGAAGAAGTCAACGCCGCGGTAAACGGCTTCGAGGATGTTCTGCGGTGTGCCGACGCCCATCAGATAGCGGGGCTTGTCTTCGGGCATATGCGGCTCGACGACCTCGATGGTGTGGTACATTTCCTCAGCCGATTCGCCGACCGCAAGCCCGCCGATCGCATAGCCGTCGAGGTCGAGCTCGGCGATCTGATGCATATGTTCGACGCGAAGGTCCTCATAGGTCGAGCCCTGGTTGATGCCGAAGAGCATCTGGTGCGGGTTGACCGTGTCGGGCAGGGCATTGAGCCTTGCCATCTCGGTCTTGCATCGTTCGAGCCAGCGGGTCGTGCGTGCGATCGATGCCTTTACGTAGGGGTATTCGGCAGGATTTTCGATGCACTCGTCAAACGCCATGGCGATGGTCGATCCGAGATGCGACTGGATCTGCATCGATTCCTCGGGACCCATAAAAATGCGCTTGCCGTCGATGTGCGAATTGAAATAAACGCCCTCTTCCTTGATTTTGCGCAGTTTTGCGAGCGAAAATACCTGAAATCCGCCCGAATCGGTGAGAATGGGGCGATCCCAGTTCATGAACTTGTGCAGACCGCCGAGTTGGTAGATCACGTCGTCGCCCGGACGGATGTGGAGATGATAGGTGTTCGACAGCTCGACCTGACAGCCGAGCTGTTTGAGGTCGCCTGCCGATATGCCGCCTCTGATGGCGGCAGATGTGCCGACGTTCATGAAAACGGGCGTTTCGATCGTGCCGTGGACCGTCTCCATCCGTCCGCGGCGCGCTTTTCCTTCTTTGAGTAATACTTTAAACATAGTCTTGTCTGCACGAAGAACAGTCGTGCTTTCTCCTTTAATCATTTTTTTGGAACCTTCTTGAAAGAAGGTTCCAAACCTCTAAGAACTTTTGTCAGCACGGCAAATGCTTGCCGTGCAGGAAGAAATCATCCTAATGCGCCGCAAGCATTTGCTCTTCACCCCGGTAGGGGAGGGGCTTGCTCCTCCCGCCGGCAATGATTTTGCATTTCGGCATATCGTGCGCCGCAAGCATTTGCTGCGCTTCATAAAAGTTTTTGAGGATTCTTAAGGAACTTTTTTCAAAAAGTTCCTTAAGCGGGGTGCAGGGGCAGAGCCCCTGCTAATCAACTCCGCTTGAACCGATGCTCGATCTCGTTTTTAGAGAGGATGAAGGCAACGGGGCGACCGTGGGGGCAGTAGAGGATATCGGGATTCTCGAAGAGCTGAGCCACGATCCAGTTCATATCCTCGTCGCGGTCGATGCGGCCGGCTTTGACGGCGGCTTTGCAGGAGGCTTGGTAGAGTGCTTCTTCGAAGAAGGTCTTGCGGGCGGCGGCGACAGAGCCTGTGCCGTCGGCGAGCGCACCAGCGATGGCGACGAGCATATCTGCGGCACGGTCGGTCGTGAGGATCGAGGGGATCTGCGTGCAGATGAGCTGTCCGTGCGAGGGGTCGGGGGTGTATTCGAAACCGAGCGAGCGGATCTCGTCACTGTATTCGGCGAGTGCATCTGCTTCCTCGCGACCGATGGCGATCTCAAGCGGGAGCATGAGCATCTGCGCTACACCCGACTGCTCTGCCATGATCTTCTTCATTTTTTCGAAGAGAATGCGCTCGTGAGCGGCGTGCTTGTCGATGATGACGATTTTTTCGCCCGATTCCACGAAGATGTAGGCGTGGAATGCCGTGCCGAGCAACTTATAGTCTCTGTTTGTGGGTGTTGTCTGCACAGCGGGACGCAATTCGGAGGAAAGCGAGAAGAGATAGCCGCCGTCGGAGCTCTGTTTCGGGGAGGCGGTCGTCAGAGACGGTGATTCGGGCACTTGCGGCGCAGGCATCTCGGTCGCTGCCTCGGCTACACGCTCACCTGTCGGTGCGGGCATTGTGGGCGGGAGGAGATCAAACCAGTCGGGACCCGAAAAGATCGCTTCATCGGCGTAAGGGGTCGATCGGCGGCTGCTTGGCAGAGGCTCGCTGTCGGTCGCGGCAGGTTGATCAGCGGGCATGGGCAGTTCTGATGCGGGCTGGTCGAAAAGCGAGCGGAAGAGCGGGTCACCGCCAAGGTCTGCGGAGGGATCGTCGGAAGGAGGGGCTGTCGAAGCGGTCGCATCCTCGGTTGCTTCGGCAGACGGTGCTTGCGAGAGCGGATCGGAGAGTTCGTTGAAGAACTGCTGCTGAGAGAGCGTTCGCCCTTCGGTGTCGGCGATGCGGTCGTAGACGGGCACGAATGCGTTGTAGATGTCGTGCTGTTCGGGGGTCATGTGCTGTGGCTCGAACTTGATCTCGGGGCGGCTGGTTGCTTCCTCGAGTGCATTGCGTACGGCGCAGTATATGGCGTCGAAAACCAGCCGCTCGTTCGAGAACTTGACCTCCATCTTGGTGGGGTGCACGTTTACGTCCACGAAGGTGGGGTGAATGTAGACGTGCAGCACACAGCAGGGGAACTTTTGGCTCTCGAGATAGCTGTCAAACGCCTGCTCGAGCGCGGCAGTTGCGGTTTTCGACTTGATATAGCGGTTGTTGAGGAAGAAATTCTGGAAATTTCGGTTCGAGCGCACGTTCATCGGGTTGCCGATGTAGCCGCGCACCTCGACACCGTCGGTCAGCGAGTGCACTTCGATCAGCTTCGATGCAAACTCACGCCCCATTACGGCATAAATGACCCCCGCGACCTTGCTGTCCCCCCTCGTCTGGAACTTGACAGCCCCTTCCACGATGAGCTTGAAGGCAATATCAGGTCTCGACAGCGCGATTTTTTCGACGATCGAGGTGACAGCCATCGCCTCGGAGCTGTCCTTTTTGAGGAACTTACGGCGCGCAGGCACGTTGGCAAAGAGCTCCTCGACGATCACCGTCGTACCGACCTTGCAGGCGGCTTCGGTGAGGTCGGTGATCTGCCCGCCCTCGCAACTCAGCAGTGTGCCGCTCGCGTCCTCCTTGCGGCGGGTCATGATGCGCAGCTTCGATACCGATGCGATCGCGGCAAGCGCTTCCCCGCGGAAGCCGAGCGTCGTGATGCCGTCGAGATCACGCTCGGTGCGGATCTTGCTGGTCGCGTGACGGCGTATCGCGACAGGGAGGTCCTCTCTCGACATACCGCACCCGTTGTCCGAAATGCGAATGAACGAAATGCCCCCTCGCTTGATCTCGACCGTTATTTCATTTGCGCCTGCGTCCATCGCATTCTCGAGCAGCTCTTTCACCGCCGATGCGGGACGCTCCACTACCTCTCCGGCAGCAATCAGGTTGGCAATCTGAAAATCCAGTACGTTAATAATTCCCATAGTATTTTTATGTGGGGCTCTGCCTCACACCCCGCTTAAGAAACTTTTTGAAAAAAGTTTCTTAAGAATCTTCAAAAACTTTAATAATGCCCGACAAATTCTTGTCGGGCAGGTAAATACCAAATGTTTGCCCAAGGCGGCAAGTATTTGCCGCCTTTAAAAAAGTTCTTTGCGTCGCTTTCTTTCAAGAAAGCGACCGGGTTCCAAGGGCGGAGCCCGTGGTTAATTCAACAATTTTTGCAGTTCCCAGATGAGGTTGAAGGCTTCCATGGGGGTCATGCGGTTGATATCGAGCGAGCGGATGCGATCCTTGATCTCACTGCCGATGTAATCCTCGATCGAGAAGGACTCGATCAGGTTGTCATTCTTTTGAGCACGGGGGGCGGAAGCGCCGCCGGCTTCGAGCCCTGCGAGGACTTCTTTGGCGCGCTTGATGATCTCGCGGGGCACGCCTGCCAACGATGCGACCTCGATGCCGTAGCTGTCATCGGCGG
>CAYRQA010000163.1:0-4021 GCA_964426285.1 uncultured Lachnospiraceae bacterium
AAACTACTACAAGTGGACCCAGTGGATCTTCCTGAAGCTGTTCGAAAACGGTCTCGTTTTCCGCGACAAGACACTCGTCAACTATTGCCCGAGCTGTAAAGTCGTCCTCTCGAACGAGGATTCGCAGGGCGGCAAATGCGACATCTGCCACAGCGACATCGTGCAGAAGTCCAAGGACGTTTGGTATCTGCGCATTACCGAGTACGCTGACAAGCTGCTCGACGGTCTGAAGGACGTTGACTACCTGCCCAACATCAAGATGCAGCAGGAGAACTGGATCGGCCGCTCGACCGGTGCGTTTGTCGATTTCGCCGTCAAGGGTGCTGACGAACAGCTGAAGATTTACACCACCCGTCCCGATACTCTCTTCGGCGTGACCTTCATGGTCATCGCCCCCGAGCATCCCATCATCGAAAAATACCGCGATAAGCTCGCTAATATTGCCGAGCTCGACGCATACAAGGACGAATGCGCCAAGAAGACCGAATTCGAGCGCACTCAGCTCGTCAAGGAAAAGACGGGTGTCAAGCTCGACGGACTGTCTGCCATCAATCCCGCAAGCGGCAAGGAGATCCCGATCTATATCTCCGACTACGTTATGATGGGCTACGGCACGGGCGCGATCATGGCAGTGCCCGCACACGACCAGCGTGACTACGACTTCGCCAAGAAGTTCGGCATCGACATCGTTGAGGTCATCAAGGGCGGCGACATCTCAGTTGAAGCCTATGCAGGCGACGGCGAGATGGTCAACTCCGACTTCCTCAACGGCTTCACCAACAAGAAGGACTCGATCGCCCGCATGATCGAGATGCTCGAGGAAAAGGGCATCGGCACCAAGGGCGTTCAGTATAAGATGAAGGACTGGGCGTTCAACCGCCAGCGTTATTGGGGCGAGCCCATCCCGATCGTGCACTGCCCGAAGTGCGGTATGGTGGCTGTTCCCTATGAAGAATTGCCGCTGAAACTCCCGAACGTCGAAAACTTCGAGCCGGGTGAGGGCGGCGAAAGCCCGCTCGCAAAAATCGACTGCTACGTGAACTGCACCTGCCCGAAATGCGGCGGCGAAGCAAAGCGTGAGACCGACACCATGCCCCAGTGGGCGGGATCATCCTGGTACTTCCTGCGCTACATCGATCCGCACAACGACGATGCATTCGCAAGCGAAGAGAAGCTCAAATACTGGATGCCCGTTGACTGGTACAACGGCGGTATGGAACACGTCACCCGCCATCTGATCTACTCCCGCTTCTGGTACAAGTTCCTCTACGATCTCGGGCTCGTTCCCTATGCCGAACCCTACGCAAAGCGCACCGCTCAGGGCATGATCCTCGGTGCAAACGGCGTAAAGATGAGTAAATCGCTCGGCAACGTCGTTGACCCGCTCGACGTTGTGAACGAGTACGGCGCAGATACCCTCCGCACCTACGTGCTCTTCATGGGTGACTACGGTTCTGCCGCTCCTTGGTCGGAAAGCAGTGTGAAGGGTTGTAAGCGCTTCCTCGAGCGTGTGGCTGACCTGCCCTCAATCGCGAATGGCAACGGTGTGACCGAGAAGCTCGAATCTGCCTTCCACAAGACGATCAAGAAGGTCACCGAGGACATCGAACAGCTCAAGTTCAACACCGCTATCGCGGCAATGATGACCCTGCTCAACGACATCGAAGCGGTCGGCACACTGACCAAGGATGAGTTGAACACCTTCATCTCTCTGCTCTGCCCCTTCGCACCTCACCTGTGCGAGGAGATCTACGAGACCGAGGGCGGCAAGGGTCTGCTTTCGCTCGCTGCTTGGCCCACTTGGGATGAAGCCAAGACGATCGACAGCCAGATCGAGATCGCAGTACAGATCATGGGCAAGCTCAAGGGCACCGTCGTCATCCCCGCCGATGCGAGCAAGGATGACATGATCGCGGCTGCTAAAGCAACCCCGAAGATCGCGGCTCTGCTCGAAGGCAAGACGATCGTCAAGGAGATCGCAGTCCCCGGCAAACTGGTCAATTTTGTAGCAAAGTGATAATGATACGAAAAAATCTCAATTTTTGTTTCGAAATCAAGAAAAATATTCGTACAAACTATTGACAAGCTAAGAATTTTGTTGTATAATTAACAAGGTAAATTTAGTCCCTGCAACAGTGAGGGGAGGGAATGTTAATATGGCAGAAATCAGAGTTAAGGAAAACGAATCTCTTGACAGCGCACTCCGCAGATTTAAGAGACAGTGCCAGCGCTCCGGTGTTCTTTCTGAAGTAAAGAAGAGAGAGCAGTACGAGAAACCCAGCGTAAAGCGCAAGAAAAAGTCCGAGGCTGCAAGAAAGCGCAAATATAAGTAATTCTTACTTATATTCGTCATCGCCAATGACAAATTAAAGGGATATGCTTCGGCGTATCCCTTTTTACTTTGTATAACAGAAAACGGAAAGGGATTTCCCTTTCCGTTTTTGCGATATGACCCCTATCCCTCGAGCTTCCATCCGTGGTCGCCGTGGTAGATCATCTGCCTTGTCATGCCGCCGTCAATGCAGATGTTTTCGCCGGTGATAAAGCCCGCTTTATCCGAGCAGAGAAAGAGCACCATACTCGCAATGTCGAGCGGATTGCCCTCCCCGAGGGTTGCTGAAGGGCATCACTGCCCTCGTAGACGGTGTAATTGGTATCGATCCAACCGGGCGAGATCGAGTTGACGCGCACCCTGCCCGCCAAGCTGACCGCCAGCACGTGCGTAAGCGCCGCTATGCCGCCCTTTGCCGCCGTATAGCTCTCGGTCTGCGGTTGGCTCACTCGGGTCACGAGAGGAGGAAATATTGACCACAGAGGCACCTTCGGCAAAGTAGGGCGCGAAGAGCTTGGTCAGATAAAAGGGCGCTGTCACCCCCACCGACAGGGTGTAGCAGAACTCCTCATAACTGCACCGATTAATGCCGCGCATGAGCGACGGTGCATTGTTGACGAGCACGTCGATATGCCTGTATTTTCCGATCACTTCGGCTGCAAAGGCTTAGAGCGTTTGCTTGTCCCCGATATCGCCGACTTAGTCGGCGATATCGGTTTTGTCGATGACCGTTACCTTTGCACCTTCGCGCACAAATTCCTCTGCGATGCACTTGCCGATCCCCTGCGCACCGCCCGTGATAACGACTACCCTATCTGTAAAGCGCTTCTCTTGCATGATCACACCTCTGTTATCTGTAGTGAATACGGTACGGCTCGTCCTTATTCCACGACGAAAAGCCTTCCGAGTACTTCCCTTCGATTATGGGAAGGTAATTTGCCATATTCGGCGCCAGATTCATCGTGGTCAGATCGTTGTACTCGACCCAGAAGACCTTCCCTTCCTCGGTGCGCTCGAGCATTTCACCCGAAAAATCGGAGGTTACGAAGAAATAAGTAAAGTAGCGGTCGCCCGTTTGATTGTTGAACCAATACATGAAGCCGCGCGGTGTGAGACTATGAATCGTGAGCCCCGTTTCTTCCTTGATCTCACGAACTGCGCTGTCATAGATGCTCTCGCCATCCTCGACGTGACCGCCCGGAAATGCGATTCCCTGCCAGCTTTTGACGCGCTCCTGTACGAGCACCTTCCCCGTTTCGGGGTCTTGCACCATGACCATATTGGTCAGCTCCAGCTTCGCCATATTTCCCTCCCGTAAGTTGTAACTTAAAATAAAAAACGCACGCTTTGTGAAATTCCAAAGCGTGCGTTTGGTCGGAGTAGCGCGACTCGAACGCGCGGCCTCATGGACCCGAACCATGCACTCTACCAAACTGAGCCATACCCCGATTCTGACCGCTCTCTATTATACCACTGATTGTGCCGTTTGTCAATAGATTCGCACGATTTTAGTGAAATATTTTGACCGAGGGAAAAACGTGAAAATGAAGTCGTTCGCTTTGATCACGTCAGACTTCATCCCGCGAAGCGGGATTTCTTCCGCGGAGGCGGATCTAACTGAAAAACGACTTGCTTTACGCTGTTTCTCATAGGGATTATTTAGCGTAATGCGGTGTCGTGGAGTAGGAC
>CAYRQA010000164.1:0-3974 GCA_964426285.1 uncultured Lachnospiraceae bacterium
GGTTCACGACGATGGAATTGGTCGATTTTATTGATATTTTATTGGTTTCGGTCCTTCTTTACTACGCGTTTAAATTTATTTGGGAGCGTCGTGCGGGCAAGCTTGCCATCGGCATCGTCCTGCTCGTCATTCTCCAGCTTGCAAGCGATATTTTCGGCTTCACCACCATCGGTTTTTTGATGAAAAATCTCTTCCAGGTGGGGATTATCGCACTGATCATCATCTTCCAGCCCGAAGTGCGTTCTGCGCTCGAAAAGATCGGCAGCGTGCAGGTCGGCGGCGTGCGCGGCATCATCTCCTTTAACGATGCCAAGAGCGATGCACAGCTCACGCAGATGGTCGAGAACATCTGCATGGCGGTCTGCGACCTTGCGCTCGATAAAACGGGTGCGCTCATCGTTTTCGAGCGCTCGACTAAGCTCGGTGACTACATCAGAAGCGGCACTGTGCTCAACGCCGACGTATCACAGCGGTTGATCAAGAATATTTTCTTCAATAAAGCGCCCCTGCATGACGGCGCGATGGTGATCAGAGAGGGACGCGTCCATGCCGCAGGCTGTTTCCTGCCCCTCCCGACCAACAATAACATAGACAGGGATTTCGGCACCCGCCACCGTGCCGCGATCGGCATGAGTGAGAACAGCGACGCCATCGTCGTTGTGGTCAGCGAAGAAACGGGCACCATTTCGGTGGCGTGCGAAGGTCAGCTCAAGCGCAATTACGATTACCGCTCGCTCTACAACGAGCTGATGGATGCGCTGAGACCCGCACCTGTTGTCAAAAAGCACATCCTGCTCACGAAGGACGAAAAGGCTTCGTCGGCAGAGAGCGATCTCGATCAGAACAAGCAGTAAGGGGGATAGATATGGCGAATCTCAAAAAAATGCGGAGCGAATCCTCCCCTGAACAGCCCCAAAACGATCATGGCGGCGATTATGCCGTCAAAAAGAACAAAACGATCTATCTGATCGCCCGAATCCTCGCTTTCTTGGCGGCATTTTTGCTCTGGATCTATGTCGCGTCGACCAATACCACCACCGACGAGCAGGATTTCAGATTAGTGCCGATCACCTACCGCGAGGAGAGCATCCTCAAAAACGAATACGGCTTGATCGTGCAGTCGATCAACATCGATACCCTCAACGTGACGCTGATGGGCAACCGAACCGATGTGCGTTCACTGTCGGCATCGGACGTTAAGGCGTATGTGAACCTCGGCAGCATCACCAAGGCGGGTGAATACGAGCTCGACGTTTACGTCGACGCACCGAGCGGCACGACCTGTGTCGCCCAGACGGTCGATAAAGTCATGGTAAGTGTTGACAAGCCCTCCACTAAAACAATGCCGCTTTCGGCAGACAAGGTCGTACTGAGCGGCTGGAGCCTCGAAAAAGACTGCTTTTTCGGTGATATCACGCTGAGTGCGGGAGAGGTCGTGCTCGAAGGTCCCACGCTTGAACTGGCGAAGGTCGCCGACATAGAGGTGCGCACCGATGTGATCGGCAGTGCGAATGCGGGCTTTACCGCCACTGCCTCGGTGCACTTTATCGATTCCGAGGGCGATGAGATCATTGATTCGGGCGTGAGCGTGTGCGGCGGTAATCATCTGCAGGTTACTGTGGATGTGCTTAAAACAGTGAGAGTTGAATTAAAATTAGAAGGCAAAAACGGATTGCTTTCCGACGAGCTGGTCACGCTCAACCCTTCTCACGTATGGCTGACAGGTGAGCCGAAGGCGGTCGAAGGCAGAAAAGAACTGGTGATCGGCTCGATTGACGAGACCGAGCTGAAGGCTGACACCGTGCAGATCTTTCCGCTGGTGCTCGACGGCATCAAAATCACCGATGGGGGGGGCGATGAGATCACCTCGGTCAGTGCATCGATTCGGGTGAGCGACCTGCCCACGCGCACCTTTGCGAATCTGCCGATTCTGCGCGACCGATCGCTGATCGGCTACATTACGCTCGACGTGCGGGCAGTGAGCTCTGCCGAGGAAGCGAAGCTTAAAACGCTCACAAGCTACGATATCACCGTTCAGGCGACCGAAACTATTTCGGCAAACGATCTCGACGGTCTGGTCGTCACGCTTGCGGCGCCCTATGACAGCATCGCATACGTCGTCAGCTGCTACGGCTTCGAGAGGATGTCCTGATATGGCTGTTTTACTGCGCAATATCAAGGTCAGAGTGACGCCCGAAAACGGGAAGGACCTGAAGCTGGTCGAAGCCGAAGCGCTCTCGATCGCCCGCCGTCGTCTGAAAAAAGCAGGACTTTCCGCTCATTCGCTTTCGCTTTACAAAGCGTCGCTTGACGCGCGCAAAAAGGGCGAAATTTGTTATATTTGCTCGGTAACGGCGGAATCGGAGGCGATTCCGCTTTCCCGACTTTTGCAGCAGCTCGACGGAGCGCTCATCGACGAAGTGCCTCCCGAAATACCCGTCGCAGATGCACCGATCGGTGGCAGGGAAAAGCTCAGCGCACCGCCTGTCGTCGTAGGCTTCGGTCCTGCGGGGATGTTTGCGGCACTGGCACTGGCTGAAGCGGGCTACCGACCGATCGTCCTCGAGCGGGGGCAGGCAGTCGCCGAGCGCCAAAAGAGCGTCGAGCGATTCTTTGAAAAGGGACAGCTCGATCCCTCCTCCAACATTCAGTTTGGGGCAGGCGGTGCAGGCACCTTCTCGGACGGCAAGCTGGTCACCCGTATCGGCGACAGCAAATGCCGCTACGTGCTCACGCGCATGGTCGAATTCGGCGCACCCGAGAAGATCCTGATGCAGGCGAAGCCGCATATCGGCAGTGACCGATTGCTCGCCATGGTCGATCGGATCGCCCGTCGCATTGAAGAAGCGGGCGGCAAGATCTGCTATGAGGCGACGCTCACAGGTTTGACCACCGCTTCGGACGGGACGGTCATCGGTGTGCAGACCAACAAGGGCGACCTTGCGGCAGGTGCAGTCATCCTCGCGGTGGGGCATTCTGCACGGGATACCTACGATTATCTGCTGAAAAAGCAGTTTACCATCGAAGCGAAGCCCTTTTCGGTAGGTCTTCGCATCGAGCATTTACAGGAAAAGATCGGCGAGGCGCTCTACGGTGACATGGCTGCCTATCTGCCGCCCGCCGAATACGGGCTTTCCTACCGACAGGGTGAGCGTGGGGTCTACAGCTTTTGTATGTGCCCGGGCGGTGAAGTGATCGCCGCCGCATCCGAAGAGGGTGGGGTAGTGACCAACGGCATGAGCCGATTTGCCCGTGACGGGTGCAATGCCAACAGCGCTCTGGCGGTGTCTATACTGCCCGATGATTACGGTGCGACCCCCGAGGGAGCGATCGCCTTCCAGCGCGATCTCGAACGCGCCGCCTTCAATGCGGGCGGTATGAATTACAATGCCCCTCTGCAAACAGTCGGCGATTTCCTCGCCCATACCCGCGGAAGCCTGCCTTCGTCGGTTCTCTCCACCTATCGCGGCGGCGCACACTATGCGCTCGCCGACTTCCATGCACTCCTCCCGAGCTACGTCAGCTCACTTCTCGAGGTCGGCATTCGCCGCTTTGCGCGTCAAATCAACGGCTTCGACACCCCCGATGCTCTCCTGACAGGCATCGAGACCCGCACCTCCGCCCCCCTTCGCATCCTCCGATCCGAGACCCGCACGGCACCCGGTCACCCCAACCTCTACCCCTGCGGTGAAGGCGCCGGCTACGCAGGCGGCATCACCTCCGCCGCCGTCGACGGTCTCTCCTGCGCCATCGCACTGGCGAACAAGTTTGGAATTTGAATTGAATGTATTTGGGGCTCTGCCCCAAACCCTGGCAGGGGGTCCACCCCTGCACCCCGGTCGCTTTCTTGAAAGAAAGCGACGCAAAGAACTTTATTAATGGACGGCAAATACTTGCCGCGCAGGAATAAGTCTTTTACTCATCTTTTTTTGAAATCCCCCGAAGAAGGGATAGCCAAGGAAGAGGGAGGGGTG
>CAYRQA010000165.1:0-3878 GCA_964426285.1 uncultured Lachnospiraceae bacterium
CCCTCGAGGATCTTCAGCAATGCCTGCTGTACGCCCTCACCCGAAACGTCGCGGGTGATCGAGCGGTTCTCGCTTTTTCTCGAGATTTTGTCGATCTCGTCGATATAGATGATGCCTTTTTCGGCAAGCTCGACGTCGAAATCAGCGGCTTGAATGAGTCGGAGCAGGATATTCTCGACGTCCTCGCCGACATAGCCCGCCTCGGTGAGGGTGGTTGCATCTGCGATCGCAAAGGGCACGTTGAGCGCCTTGGCGAGATTCTGCGCAAGGAAGGTCTTGCCCACACCAGTCGGGCCGAGCAGAAGCACGTTCGACTTCTGGATTTCGACTTCGTTTTCGAGCGCAGGCTCATTTTTCTTGCGGCGATTCTTTTTCACCTTCGACTTCGAGAGAATGCGCTTGTAGTGGTTGTAGACCGCCACTGCGAGCGCTTTTTTTGCGGCATCCTGCCCGATGACGTACTCATCGAGATGTGCCTTGATCTGCGCAGGCTTGGGGAGCGTTTCGAGCGACAGGCTGTCGATCGAGCTTTCATGCACTTCCTGCTCGTCGATCAGATCGGCGCAGACCTCGACGCAGTTGTCGCAGATGCAGGCGCCCGTGGGGGAGGGGATCAGATAAGCGACCTGCCGTTCCGAGCGTCCGCAGAAGGAACAGCGTTTGAGCTGACCTTTCGTTTCATTGGTATTTGACATAGTTGACCTCTAAAATTAAGTGCGATTTTCAATCACCTTGTCGATCAGACCGTATGCGCACGCCTCGGCAGCCGACATGAAGTTGTCGCGTTCGGTGTCGCGGGCGAGTTCTTCGAGCGTCTTGCCGGTGTTGGCGGCGAGGATGGTGTTCATCTTCTCGCGGGTGCGGAGCAAGTGCTCGGCGTGGATCTTGATGTCCGATGCCTGACCCTGCATACCGTGTACGAGGGGCTGATGGATCATGATCTCTGCGTTGGGGAGGGCAAGGCGCTTGCCCTTGGCGCCGCTCGAGAGCAGGAATGCACCCATGCTGGCTGCCATGCCGATGCAGATGGTCGATACGTCGCACTTGATGTAGTTCATGGTGTCATAAATGGCAAGCCCTGCGGAGATCGAGCCGCCGGGGCTGTTGATATAGAGCGAGATATCCTTATCGGGATCCTGCGCCTCCAAAAAGAGGAGCTGTGCGACGGTCAGCGATGCGGTGACGTCGTTGATCTCGTCCGAGAGGAAGATGATGCGGTCGTTTAAGAGGCGGGAGTAGATGTCGTATGCACGCTCGCCGTGACCGGTGGGTTCAATGACGGTTGGTACCAGTGCCATAAATTATACCTTGCCTTTCAAATTATTGGAGAAATGAAGGGGGAACGCCGAGCTATAGTCGGTTCGATCCCCCTTAAACAGTCTTATTCGCTGATAACGGCGTTGTCCTTGACTACCTGTACAGCCTTCTGGATCTTCAGGTCGGCAGCAACGTCAGCACGATCGACGAGCGACTTGACCTTGTCGATCTCCATACCGTAAGCCTCAGCCAGCTTAGCGATCTCTGCATCGATCTCCTCGTCGGAAACGGTGACGTTTTCGAGCTGGGCGATCTTCTCGAGTGCGAGACGGGTCTTCACCTGGCTCTCGGCACGGGGACGCATCTGTACACGGATGTCGTCGAGCGACATACCGGTGTACTTGAGGTAATCGTCGAGCTTGAGCCCCTGCATACGCAGACGGTTGTCGTAGTCGCGAACGAAGTTTTCAGTCTCAACCACGAACATGGGCTCGGGGATCTCAGCGACCAGCTTCTCGTTCAGCGCTTCGATGATCTGGCTTTCCACATCATTGTCAGCCTTCTTGTTGGCGCTCTCTTCGAGTTTAGCCTTTACGTCAGCCTTGTATTCATGAAGGGTATCGAATTCCGAAACATCTTTTGCGAACTCGTCGTCGAGTTCGGGCAGGATCTGTGCGGAGATGCCGTGCAGGTTGATCTTGAAGGTCACAGCAGCGCCCTTCAGTTCCTCTGCATGGTAATCCTCAGGGAAGGTTACTTCGATGTCGAAGGACTCACCGACCGAGTGACCTACGATGGCATCCTCGAAGCCGGGGATGAAAGAACCCGAGCCGAGGGCGAGGGCATAGCCTTCGGCCTTGCCGCCGTCGAATGCTACGCCTGCGTTGAAGCCTTCGTAGTCGATGTTGACGGTGTCGCCGAGCTGTGCGGGACGGTCGGTGATCTCTTCGGTGCGAGCGTTTCTCTTCTGAACCTTTTCGATCTCGGCGTTGACTGCGTCTTCGGTGACTTCCTCAACCTTGCGGGTCACGCTCAGACCCTTGTAGCCGTCGATGGTGACCTCGGGCTTGGTGTAGACCTTTGCGGTGAATACGACGCCGTCGTCGTCGATCGAGGTGATCTCGTATTCGGGCGCGGATACAACGTCGAGCTTGGCTTCAGCGAGTGCTTCCTCGTAAGCGGCGGGAACGAGTTCATTCAGTGCGTCGTCATAGAAGTAGCCCTTGCCGTACATTTTTTCTACGATAGAGCGGGGGGCTTTGCCCTTGCGGAAGCCGGGAACGGTGATGCTGCCCTTCTTCTTATTATATGCCTTGGTTACTGCAGCGGCAAACTGCTCACCGTCGATGGTGATCTCCAGAACCGAAACGTTGGTTTCGGGGCTGTTTACAGATTTCAGACTCATTTTTATTCCTCCGTAATGTACATATCTTATTTTTACATACTCTACTATTTTACATGACTTTTTTCCGTCTGTCAATAGTTTTGGCGAAAAAAACAGGGGATTTTTACAAATAATCAGGGATTTATCAAATACGGCGTGAAGTTGAGATAGTCGGACGCGACCAAAGTGAAGGTGATTCCCTCAAATTCGGTATGCGGCGGCAGACGGTACTGCCCGTGAATGTGTCCGTAGTAGACACGCTTGATGCCATACTCATGCAGGATGTCGATGAGCTCGCGGCAGATGTAGGAGCCGAAGTAGGGCGGGAAGTGGAAGAAGACGAGCTTTTCGCCTTCTGTGTTTTTTGCCGCATCGAGCGAGAGCTGAAGCCGTCCTGCCTCCCTCGCAACGATCTTTTGGTAATCGGTCTCGGCGGGGGCGGTGTCGGGATCGTTGTACCATCCTCTCGTGCCGCAGAGAACGAAGCCGTCGGCTTCGAAGGCATTGTTCTGCATAAACTCGATGCTCGTCAGCCCGTATCGAACGAGAAAATCGCGATTCTTCTGAAGGGTCGACCACCAATAATCGTGATTGCCGCGCAGGAGTATCTTTCGCCCGGGCAGTTCATCGATAAACTGCAGATCGGGCAGTGCCTCTTCGAGCGAGATGCCCCATGAGATGTCGCCGCCGACGAGCACGGTGTCGCCATCTTTCACGAGCGCTCTCCAGCAGTCGGCTATTTTATCGGGGTGAGCCTGCCAGCGCCCGCCGAAAATGTGCATCGGTTTGGGGTGTGCAAAGGACAGGTGCGTATCCGCCATGGTAAAGAGTGCCATGCGCAGCTCCTTTCGGTTTCATAAGGGAATATTTCGCCCGGCTTCGGGCAGAATAGAGTAAAAGAGCAGAAATGAGGTAATTTATATGGAAAAGAAAGCCAAAGCCAAAGAAACAAGCAGTCAGATCGTCTGCGGTGTGAAAAACTGCGCCTATCACTGCGGCGACTGCTCCTGCAACGCAGAACAAATCGCAGTCGGTCCCACCTACGCATCCTTCTCGAGCGATACAGTCTGCGCGACCTTCAAGCCGAAGGAGCTGTGATGTTGGGCTTTTTCTTAGGGGAACTTCTTGAAAGAAGTTCCCCTAAAACCCTTCAAGAACTTTATATAAGCGGCAAATACTTGCCGCTTAGGATAAATACCCATTCGGGGCGACGAGTATTCGTCGCCCTTAATAAAGT
>CAYRQA010000166.1:0-3776 GCA_964426285.1 uncultured Lachnospiraceae bacterium
TTTCTGGACTTCAAGAACTTTTCTTAAAGCCGACAAATACTTGTCGGCTGGGGGTGTTGTGTTTTTTTGTGCCCGACTCTCGTCGGGCTTTTCCAAAAGCTTTTGGAGTTGTCAGAACCTTTTCTTGAAAAGGTTCTGACCGAGATCCAAGGGCAGAGCCCCAATCAGATATCAACAGTGATTGCCTGACCGCTCTCGGCGGATTCGAAGGAAGCTTCCATCACCTTGATGACGCGCATGACCTGTGCGGGGGTGATCGTCAGCTCGCCGCCCTCGATGGCATTTACGAGCTGGCGGTAGGTGGGGTCGAGGTTGTCCTCAAGTCCTTCGGGCGGTGCGATCTCGATCGTCTCGACTGTCGAGGGGTCGCGCTTTGCCATCGTCTTGGAGGGACCCGAGCGGTCGGGTGCGATTTCGGTCGACCACTCGCTCTGCGAAGCAGTCGGACGCACGACACGACCTCTGCCGTCCCAGCCGTCGATCTGCAGTGTGCCGTCACTGCCGTTGACGTACCAACGGGGGTGCAGGATGAAGTTGTTGGTCGAGACTTCGATCTGTGCAGTCAGCCCGCTTTCGAAGGTGAGGAGCAGGTGAAAATTGTCCTCGACTTCATCATAATGTACGTTATACATCTTGCAGTAGACTGAGGTGACCTTTTCGTCGAGCATATAAAGGAGCTGATCGATGAGGTGCACGCCCCAGTCGAGCATCATGCCGCCGCCCTCTTTTTGGTGGCAGCGCCAGCCGTCGGGCATACCGCGTGAGCCTTCGACGCGGCTTTCGATGAAGTAGGGCTTGCCGATGAGTCCCGCTTCGATTGCGTTGCGCATACAGACGAAGTCCTTGTTGACGCGGCGGTTCTGGTCAACGGTGAAGAGCTTGCCTGTTTCCTCGGAAACGGCAATGATCTCCGCAAGTTCTGCCGCCGATCTTGTGGCAGGCTTCTCACAGATGACGTGTTTGCCTGCTCTCAGGGCGTCGATCGACAGGTCCTTATGGAAGTTGTTGTATGCCGAAACGAGGATGATGTCGAGCTCGTCGTCTGCGAGCATTGCTTCGTAGCTCTCGTAGGTGACCAGCCCCTTTTCGGCGGCGGCTTGCATCCGCTCCTCGCGCATATCGTATATGCCCTTCAGGCGCACACGCGTGTTTTCCTTGCTGAGCTGAGTGTAATGGTGTCCCGCCATCCCGCCAAAGCCCACAATACCGAGTTTGTATAATTTTTGCATAATATTCCTCATATGCAGGGGCTTGGCCCCTGCACCCCGGCAGCTTTCTTGTAAGAAAGCTGCGCAAAGAACTTTTCTTAAGCCGACAAATACTTGTCGGCTTGGTTTGTAGTAATTGTTTCTTATCTGCCCGACGAGTATTCGTCGGGCTTTTATAAAGTTTTAGGAGGTGCAGAAACCCTTTTTCAAAAGGGTTCCTGCCGGGATCCAAGGGCAGAGCCCTTGGCGGGGTGTGGGGGCAGCGCCTCACAAAAATCTCCTCAGAACCAGTAAGCCGCGGTGGCGGGGTTCTTGATGAGCACGTTTTGGAGGAAGGAGACGGCTTTTTCGAGCCCTTCCTTGTCGGACATGAGGCTATCCTCGTGCTCGATGCTGACGACGCCGTCGTAGCCGACGGTGCGGAGGGCGCTGATGATGCTCTTCCAAGTGAGCTGATCGTGACCGTAGCCGACGGTGCGGAAGACCCACGCACGGTCGAGCACTTCGCCGTAGGACTTGGTATCAAGTACGCCGTTGACCGAGGTGTTTGCCACATCGATAAGGGTGTCCTTCGCATGGAAGTGATAGATCGCGCCCTTCAGCGCCTTGATCGCCTCAACGGGATCGATGCCCTGCCAGAAGAGGTGCGAGGGGTCGACGTTCGCGCCGATGATGTCGCCGACAGCCGCGCGAAGACGGAGCAGGGTCTCGGGATTGTAGACAACGAAGGAGGGGTGCATCTCGAAGGCGATCTTCTTGATGCCGTGCGCGGAGGCGAACTCAGCCATCTTCTTCCAGTAGGGGATGACCTTCTCGTTCCACTGCCAGTCGAGGATCTTCAGATTGTCATCGGGCCAAGGGCAGGTGACCCAGTTGGGGTACTTCGAGGTCTCGCAGTCGCCGGGACAGCCTGCGAAGCCTACGATCGTGTCCACGCCGAGCAGTTCTGCCGCAAGAATGGCGTTGCGGAAATCGCTGTCGAACTTGTCGGCGATCTCCTTCTGCGGATGGAGCGGGTTGCCGTGGCAAGCGAGCGCCGCGATCTCGAGATTGCAGTCGGCGAGCACCTTCTTGTACTCTGCCACCTTTTCGGGGCTCGCGATCAGCTCTTCTGCCTTCAGATGAGCGTTGCCGGGGTAGCCGCCTGCGCCGATCTCGACCATCTCTACGCCCAGCGAGGAAAGATAACGCATAGCGTCTTCAAAACTCATCGACGCCAGCACGGGATTCATTACACCAAGTTTCATGATTTTTCTCCTTTGTATGTGGGGCTCTGCCCCACGCCCCGGTCGATTTCTTGAAAGAAAGCGACGCAAAGAACTTTTCTTAAGCCGACGAATGCTCGTCGGCTACATTATAAAAAGTAGTAGTTCTGCCAATTTGTAGGGCCGACGTCCTCGACGGCCCGATAGCAAGCGGTTTGCTGTCGTGATAAAATAAGCGATATACCATCGACGAACCGTCGAGGACGCCGGTCCCTACATGGGCAAAATGCACTCTGCCCGACAACGCAGTTGTCGGGCTTTAATAAAGTTTTTTGAGGGGTTTAGGGAACTTTTTTACAAAAAAGTTCCCTAATCAACTCACAGACCGAGTGTCTTCAGATACTCTCTTGACTGTTTGGCCGCTTCGAGCGAGTTCAGCTCATAGGAATCGTCCTGCTCGACGATCACATAGTCGATGCCGACCTCTTCAGCCGCCGCGAGGATCGCAGGGAAGTCCTGGATGCCCTGGCCGACAGGTCTGAAGCGGAAGCCGGTGTCCTTCTTGTTGCCGCCCTCAGCATTGCCGTTGTCGTCGATGAGCGCGTAAACGGGACCGCCGCCCAGCTTTTCGCAAACAAAGTCCTTCAGGTGAAGGGTCTTCATCTGTCCCTTGTACTTCAGGATGAAGTCAACGGGGTTGACGCCTGCGTAGTGTACCCAGCAGGTGTCGACTTCGCCTTCGATGCCGCCTTCCATGTCGGCGTAGATCTTCTCGAGGATAACCTCGCCGTCGACCTTCTTGAACTCGAAGTCGTGGTTGTGGTAGGTCATGCGGATGCCGTTTTCAGCCAGCAGTGCCGAAACCTTCTTGAACTTTTCGATCGTCTCGGGGAACTTGCCGTCGACGTAGTGCTCCAGTCCGTACCACGGGACTGCGCAGAACTTCGCACCGATGGTTTTGATGAAATCGACCGCTTCCTGTCCCTTTTCAAGGAAGAGATCGGGACCCTGATGTACCGAAATGCAGGTAAGACCGAGTTCGTCGAGCATCGCACGGACTTCTTCAGCACTGTGACCGTTGTAGCCCGCAAATTCTACGTAATCATAGCCCATTTCCTTGACCGCTTTTAGCGTGCCGTAAAAATCCTTGCCCATTTGATCGCGTACCGAATAAAGCTGCAAACCAACTTTGAATTGTTTCATGATAAATCTCCTTTTTATGTGGGGCTCTGCCCCACACCCCGCCAGAAACTCTTTGAAAAAAATTTCTGGACTTCAAAAACTTTTGAGAAGCCTACAAATACTTGTCGGCTACTTTGGATTTACGCTGCCGCCAGCCAAGGAGATGGGTGGAGTCTGAGGC
>CAYRQA010000167.1:0-3770 GCA_964426285.1 uncultured Lachnospiraceae bacterium
ATCCCGGACTGGCGTTCGTGAGAGCAGGCGCGCGCATCCCGATGGTCGACGTTGCGCTCACCACCGACGCGATCGACTGGTCGACGCTCCGCTATGCCGCGTTCGACGACGGTCTGTCGCCTGCCTGCGGATTGGCGCTCGATGTGAAAACGGGCACGGTGTCGCCTGTGGATGAAGGCACGCCCTGTGTGAAGGCGACTGAGATCGATTTATAACGGAGGTTATATGATGAACGAGAGATATATTAATTTGTTAAAGCAAACCGAGAAATGGATCGAAGCACATCGCGTCGAGTTTATCAGCGAATTGCAGGCAATGACCCGCATTCCATCGGTCAGCCGCGCCGATCTCGCAGAAGAGGGCGCCCCCTTCGGACGAGAGTGCCGCAGAATGCTCGATTATGCACTCGAACGCGGGCGCTATTACGGCTTTGAGACGATCGATCACGAGGGTTACACGGGCTCGATCTGCTACGGCGACCCCGACAACGCGATCGGGCTTTTCACCCATCTCGACGTCGTGCCTGCGGGCGACGGGTGGATCTATCCCCCCTTTGAAGCAGTCTATCTGCCCGAACACGATGCCGTGATCGGGCGGGGCTCGGACGACAACAAGTGCGCGGCGGTCGCCTCACTCTTCGTGATGCGAATGCTGCGTGAATTCGGATGGAAACTGCGCCACGGCATCCGCCTCTACTGCGGAACGAGTGAGGAAACGGGAATGCAGGACATGATCGCCCTGCGCGAAAAGGGGCATCAATTCCCGAAGCTGTCACTCGTGCCCGATTCGGGCTTCCCTGTCAACTACGGACAGAAAGGCTCGGCAAACGGCGATCTTTCGATTTCCTGCGAGGGCAATCTCGTCTCATTTGATGCAGGCAGTGCGCGCAATGCGCTCCCCGACTTGGCTGAGGCAGTCGTGGCGATCGATGAAGCAACTATGAGGGCGGCACTTGCAAAGCTCGACCCCGAATGGGTGGGTGCGATCACCGTGACTGACTGCATGGGCGCCACGAAACTCACAGCGACAGGCAAATCGGCGCACTCTGCCTCGCCGCAGTCGGGCGTGAATGCGATCTTCCTGCTCGTGCGCGCATTGTGCGAGAGCGGTCTGCTCATCGGCAACTGTGCGGCGGCGATGAGACAGCTGTACGAGCTGACCTCCGACTTCACGGGCAAAAATGAAGGCGTTGCCTACCGCGACGATATGTCGGGTGAGCTGACGCTCGTCTACAGCGTGGCGCATCTGGTCGGCGGCAAGCTCGAGGTCAAGTCCGACTGCCGCACGCCGATCACCTGCGACGTGGTGGCACTGGTCGAGAACCTGAAAAAGGCGTGGACTGCCCGCGGCTTCGAGGTAACGCGCACTTCTTACTCGAAGCCCTACTACCGTCCGAAGGATGACCCCTACATCGTCGCCCTGCAAGGGCTCTTCAAGGAGATCACCGGGCGCGACGATCAGCCCTTCGTCATGGGCGGCGGCAACTATGCGCGCGTGATCCCGAATGCGATCTCCTTCGGACCGGGTATGCCGACCAAGAAGCGGATCAGTGACTTCCTCCCCGAAGGACGCGGCAACTGCCACGGCAAGGACGAGGCGGTCATCATGGAAAAGGCACACAACTGCGCGAAGATCTACGTGCTCGCAGTGGCAATGCTCGATGAGATGATGGAGTAAGCAGATGATTCGAAGAGCGGTCAGCAGTGACAGTTTAGGGATGGGCAGAGTTTACTGTCTTTCTTGGCAAAAAGCATACGACGGGATCGTACCGCAAAACTTTTTGAATCATTTGACACCCGAAAATTCTGCTCCGCCCGCAGATCGCATCTCCTCGGGCAACAACCGTGTGTTCGAGGAGAATGGCGAGATCATCGGACTGGTCAATTTCGGTGTCAGCCGAACGCCTATATCCGAGAATTTCGGCGAACTACGTTCGATCTACGTGCTCCCCGAGCATTGGTCAAAGGGAATCGGCAGTCAGTTGTTTGCAGAAGCCCGGGCAGAGCTGAAAAAGGCGGGATTTGACGGATTCTACCTTTGGGTACTCCGCGATAACCTGCGCGCAAGGCGATTTTACGAGAAAATGGGGATGACATCCGCAAATGCGGAGAAAATCGATTCCATCGGCGGTGCGGAGCTTGTCGAAGTGAAATACGTATACATCTTCTGTGGGAAATGAATACCTCTTGTAGCGGACAGGTTTGGTGAGGGTCGTTCCACGGATCATCGAGGACGCCCGTCCATACAACTTCATCGTTATTTTGCTGTTCAAGCGATCACGGCATTAATTTATACAACAGGAGGCTGCTCATTACAGAGCAGCCTCCTGTTTGGTTATGCAATTTGTTTCAGAATTCGTTTATGTTTGCGCGAATATAGGCTGTGACAAACGACTCGAGTGCGGGGAGCTCGTAATAACGGTCGTCAAAGGCATCGAAATCAAAGCGCTTGGTCTGCTTAATATAGGCACGGCGGCTTTGAACCTTAAACGAGGAAAGGTCGGAAAGATCGATGGCGTTATCCGAGACAAATTCATTAAACAGCCCCCGGTGCTCGTCTGCACCCACTATTTCCAAACACTCACTGACAAAGGGCGCCGCAACACTCGACGAGTTCACAAAAAACTGACAGAGTCCGCCGTTTTGCACCTCGGCATCAAACAGTCCGAGCACGTATACCGTTTTGCGGGCAAATGAAATGTTTTCCAATTCACTTTCTTCGTCGTCGGCATCATCAATGAGCTCCATATCGCGAAAATAAACGGTTTCAAACAGTTCGTCGTCATCGAGCTCCAAAAGCGCTTCCCCGTGGAGGTCGCGGTTTTGATCCTGCCGCTCCATGAGGTCGGACATAAATGCCTTCGGATCGGTTTTCAGCGCATCCATCATCTCGTTAAACTCAGGATTATCGTCCGAAAAGCAGCTCATCAGCTTCACCATTCGAATTGCATGGATGAGAACGAGCAGGATATACACACCTAACAGCACAAATCCGATATACAGACAGGTTTTGACCCCCAACGCGCCGACAACGGTCAGCACGAGCGATATAATCAGTAAGAAGATGAAGCGCACTGCGCTCAAAAGGAGATTGGTCATGAAGAAACTGCTTTTTTCATATTTCACACTCCTTTATGACTGTCAAACATCAAAGCTTCTTCATGAACATGAATCCGCACACGGGAAGCTCGAACTTGGTGATACTACCCTTTCCTAGGGCAACTTCGCCCTCCTCTACCTTCTCGCCCATGCAGTTAACGATTTCGTAGCTATACTTGACCTCGTCCAGCGTATTCTCGACGTAAGCGTCGGCAAGTCCGCTGCCGTTGGCGATGGTGAGCTTGTCGTATGCTTCGTCAAGCTTGAAGACGGGATTGGTGAAGATGGTCGCGATCGCTTCACCGTTCGCTTTCGCGTAAATCTGAGAATAGGCGGTCTCCATGCCGAGGGTGATCAGCTCGCCGTCGATCAGGACATGACGGTTATCGTCGATGAACTTCAGATAGAATTTCAGCATCTTCTTGTGCGATTCGGGCAGCTTATCAAAGAGCACCGAGATCTGCGGCACGCAGTAGAGCACGTTTACCAGCTGATCTGCCGCCGTTTCGACGGGCGCTTCATAGTTCCAGAGGATCATGTCCGAGTGCACCGCCGTGCCGTTGTTGGTGAGCAGGCGGAGGTCGGTCGCGCTGACGCGGTTGATGATCGCACCGCCGACGCAGTCGCCGACGCGCAGGATGTTGCCGTATTTCTGCATGACAGGTCCAATGT
>CAYRQA010000168.1:0-3723 GCA_964426285.1 uncultured Lachnospiraceae bacterium
TTTATAAAGTTCTTTGCGTCGCTTTCTTTCAAGAAAGCGACTGGGGTGCAGGGGCGGCGCCCCTGCCGTACCCCCTGCCGTATCCCCTGCCGTCCCCCTACAGCAAATCGCCGAGCAATTTGCGGAGAAGTTCGCAGAAGAGGACGAGGAGGAGGGAGGGTGCGAGGATGGCGGCGATCGAAGCGGCGGGGAGGGGGAGGATGCCGAAGGGCGCGCCGAATGCGGGGACGAGAAAGGCGAGCAGGAGGAAGGCGGTGAGGAAGAGGAGGACGGTGAGGGGCATATTGCCCATCGTCCATTCCTGCCGTCCTGTCGAACGGGCGGAGCGGCCGCTTTCCCAGAGCAGGAGGAGGGAGGCGGGGAGTGCACTGACGAAGAAGACGGTGGCAAGCTGACCTGCAGAGAGCCCGAATGCAGAGAGAATGAGCAGAGAAACGGCTTCGACGACGAAGAAGAAGGCACCGACGAGCGCCGAAAAGAGCAGTGACCGCGGCTCGATGAAGGGTCTGCGGTCGGGGGAGGAAGCCGCAGAGGACTTGCCCGACGCAGAGGCATCGGCGGACGAAGTCGCTCTGCCCGAGGCATTGGTCATTTGAAGGATCTGCCGCGGCGGTTTCTCAAAGGCGAGGATGAGCACGGACAGCAGATCGACGCCAAACCCGAGGAAGAGCACCTGTACGGGGGTGAGCAGGGGGAAGCCCGCGACAAAGCTCGCGAGCACAGCCAGCAGTCGAAGGGTGAAGGTGGTGGTGAGGTAGGCGAACATCCGACGCAGGTTGCGGAAGATGGTTTTGGCGCGGCAGATTGCAGAGACGACGGCGTTCAGACCTCCGCTGCCGTCCATGCTCACCATCGAAACGACTACGTCCGACAAAAAGCGCAGTGCATCACAGCCGTTGGGTGCGCCGTCGCTCGATTTGCTGATGCTGATCGGCAGCTTGGCGCCCGAGGGGTGAATGCCCCGCCGTTTTACCTTGCCCGAGAGGGTGAGTGCCTGGGTCAGCCCGACGTCGGCTTCGCGAAGCATCGAAATGTCGGGCAGTTCTCTGCCCATGTAGAGCACGGTTTCCCCGTTTTCTTTGAGCATTTTCAGGATCTTGCGCCGACGGCTGAGCGACAGCCCCTCGTAGAGGCGATAGTCGGGGAAGTCGGTGAGGAAGAGCGCCTCATCCATTTCGTCGATCTCAGCACTGGTGACCGCCTGCCTGCGATCCTCCAGTATGCCGAGCGTCTGTGCCAGATAGTAGTTTTTCTCGTTTTCTTCGGGCGCAAAGAGGATGATCTTCATGCCCGCTTCCTTTAAGCGGTTGACCGTCATGGCACAGCCGGGGAGCATCGGCTGATCAAATGCGAGCAGTCCTTCGAAGGTGAGCTGTCCGCTGAGATCGCCCAGCGCCGAAATGTGCCGCTCGGCAGTGAGGGTGGAGGCGAGCGCTACCACATGGTGCGAGCTTCGCATGATCTGCCCTGCGGCGGTCATGATCTCGCGGTGACGGACGACAGACAGCGGTTTGGGCTGTCCGTAGCTGTCGATGGTGTGCGAGCAGAGGTCGAGCACCTGCTTCACGTCGCCGCGGACGATCAGTATGTACTGCCCGCTGTGACGGGCGATGGTGATATCATAGGGGAGCTCACCCTTTTTCTCGTGGTCGATCAGTTCCCAGTCGCGGTCGAGCTGGGCATTCCATACCCCCATCTCTCGGCCTGCCTTCAAAATGGCGTCCTCTTCAAAGGTGAAGATATTTTCACCCGCGAGGTTGAGCGAAAGCAAATGCCCTGCGCCGTAAATGCCGGTCGAAAGAAGGGCATAGCGCATGAGGGTGGTGCAAAGGGGATTTCTTCCCTCTTCGTTGAGCTTCATGATCTGTCCGCCAACGTAAAACTCGTCGAGCTTCATGTCCTGCTCGCTGATGAGCGCCTCGGGCGGGATGATGAGCACGCTTGCCGAATCAAGCGCCGCGAGCTTGTCCGCATTTTTGATGAGCGCACCTGCGGCGATGCCGTTTTTTTGGTCAACTGCACCGAAAATGCCGCCCGCTACGAGGATTCGGGCAAATGCGGTGTAAAACTCGCTGAGTGCCGAGACGAAGAGCGAGAGGAGCAGGACGAAACAGGTGAGGATCTCGAGCCTGCGGGTGAGCAGGTCGAAAAAGGTGAGCAGGAAGAGCGAAGCGATCGAGGTCAGCGAGAGGGCGTTGGAGAGCTTCCGCAGTTGATCGAAGAGAGCGAGTTTGTCGTAGCGTGCCGCGGGACGACTTTTGCCGCTCCCGACGACGAGGGTGTCGGCGCCGCATCGGCAGACGATCGCTTTGCCTCTGCCGCTTGCCACGATGGTCGAGGCAAAGACCATGTTGATCTGCTCATGGCCGGGGAGATTGCGGTAATCGTAAAAATAGGCGTTCTTTTTGATACTGCCCTTGGCATCGGTGATGCCCGATTCGATCAGATAGAGGGCACTGTCGTCGATCAGCCGTGCATCCGCAGGCACGATGTCGCCCGCAGAAAGGAAGATGATATCGCCCGGGACAAGCTGTTCCTGCCGCACGATATAGAGCTGACCGCCGCGCAGTACTCGCGCATAGGGCAGTGAGAAGCGGCTCATGCCCGCGAGCACGTTCTGCGCCTTCACATAGACGAAGGTGGCGGTGACATAGCTTGCACCGAGGAGCAGTATGGCGATCAGCGAGGTGAGCGGGTTGTCGAAAAACGCCGTCAGCACTGAGGTGAGCAGTAAGAGCAGTGAGAGCGGATTGAAGGTGATCTTTTTGATGTAGCCTGCAAAATCACCCTGCGGGATGGGAAATATCGTGTTTCTGCCGCCGCTTTTGAGCCGCTTCTTTGCCTCGGCGGGCGTCAGCCCTGCGTCAAGGTCGCTCTCCAGCAGCTCCGCCGCCTCTTCGGGCGTCAGATCATACCATCTTGCCATGGGGTGTCTCCTTTCTTTTGGGGCTTTTTGTGGGGAACTTTTTTCAAAAAGTTCCCTTAAGCGGGATGCAAGGGCAGAGTCCTTGCCTGGGTGTCCACTTGGCGTAGCCAAGTGATGCAGAGCCCCACATGAGGCGCCCTACATTAACTTATGCACACACGATTACGAGTGCATCCTCTTTGACGGTGACGGCGGCGGAGGAGATGCCGCGCGAGTAGTCGGCGATGAGCTTTGCGGCGAGGGCATCCTCGACCTCGCGCTGGATGACGCGGCGGAGGTTGCGCGCGCCGAATTTGCGCGAGAATGCCTTCTTTGCGAGCCACTTGGCAGCCTCGTCCGAGTAGGTGAGGGCAATGCCCTTTTCAGCCATGCCCGATGCGAGGTCACTAAGCTGAATGTGCGCGATCTTCACAAAATCGCCCTCGTCGAGCGAGCGGAAGGTGATGATCTCGTCCACGCGGTTGATGAACTCGGGGCGCAGGAAGGCTTCGAGCGCCTTTTGCGTCTTCGATTCCTCGGCGGAACGGGGGGCGGGATTGAAGCCGGGGGCGGCTTGCACACCCGTTGCGCCCGCATTGGTGGTCATGACGATGACCGTGTTCTCAAAGTTGACCTTCTTGCCCGATGCGTCGGTGATCATGCCGTCGTCGAGAATCTGAAGGAGAATGTTCATCACGTCGGGGTGCGCCTTCTCGATCTCATCAAAGAGGACGACCGAGTAGGGCTTGCGGCGGATCTTTTCCGTCAGCTGTCCTGCTTCGTCGTAGCCGACGTAGCCGGGAGGGGCACCGATGATG
>CAYRQA010000169.1:0-3663 GCA_964426285.1 uncultured Lachnospiraceae bacterium
AGCTCGACCAAAACTTTTAAAAAAAGTTCGAATTACAGTTTTACAGCGCGAGCCCCTCGCTCTTGATCACGTCGACCAACCGATTAACACAGCTCTCGCAAAGCTCGGTCGTCTGAGCCTCCGCCATGACGCGGATGAGCGGCTCTGTTCCGCTCGGACGGAGCAGCACGCGTCCGTTTTCCCCGAGCTCTGCAGCGATCGCTTCGATCTGCTCGTTCAATGCCGCATTTGACATAACCGCATCCTTGTCGGCGACCTTCACGTTCCTCAGCACTTGCGGGAACATGACCATCGATGCCGCCAGCTTGGACAGCGCCGTCTTGCTCTCGATGATCGCCTCCATCAGCTGGATCGAGGTGAGTATGCCGTCGCCCGTGGTAGCGTACTTGCGGAGAATGATATGCCCCGACTGCTCGCCGCCGACGATATGACCGTTCTGCACCATGTTTTCATAGACGTAGCGGTCGCCGACCTTGGTCTTCTCGTAGCCGATGTTC
The DNA here is from genome assembly GCA_964426285.1 of uncultured Lachnospiraceae bacterium. Lineage (GTDB taxonomy): Bacteria > Bacillota > Clostridia > Oscillospirales > CAG-272 > CAKSQF01. The sequence goes on from CAYRQA010000169.1 coordinate 498, forward strand.
AGTTCGTCGAGCGCCTTGTACAGCCCGAGGTTGCTCATGACGGTGGTAACGACCTTGCCGCTCATCGCCCCTTGTGCTTTGAGCGACTTGGCGAAGACGTAGAGGATGTGGTCGCCATTGATCTCATTCCCCTTGTCGTCGATGGCGATGCAACGGTCTGCGTCGCCGTCGTAGGCGAAGCCGACGTCGAGCTCCTTCTCGAGCACCAGCTTTTTCAGCCCCTCGATATGGGTCGAGCCGGCGTTGCGGTTGATGTTCAGCCCGTCCGGTTCGGCATTGATGACGTAGGTCTTCGCACCGAGCGCCTCGAAGACTGCCTGTGCGATCGACCATGCCGAGCCATTTGCGCAGTCAAGCCCAACGCGGTAGCCCATCATCGAGTTGGTCGCCAGCGAGATGAGATAGCCTATGTAGCGATTTCTGCCTGCGGCATAATCGACGATGCGTCCGACGCTTTCGCCGGTTGCGAGGGGCAGATCGCCTTCGATGCCGTCGGGCAGGTTGCCATCGATATAATCCTCGATGCGTGCGATCGTCTCGTCGTCCATCTTCTCGCCCTGACAGTTGACCAGCTTGATGCCGTTATCAGTGTAGGGGTTGTGTGAAGCCGAGATCATGATGCCGCAGTCGAAATCATCACGCGCGGTCACATAGGAGACGCTCGGCGTAGTCGTGACGTGGAGCATATAGGCATCCGCGCCCGATGCGGTCAGTCCCGCGACGATCGAATATTCAAACATATAGCTCGAGCGGCGGGTATCCTTGCCGATGACGAACTTCGGCTTATGCCCCGGGCGCGCCCCCGATACGGGCGACGCATAGTACCATCCGAGAAAACGCCCGATCTGATAGGCGTGCATAGAGGTCAGCACACGGTTCACTTCTCCTCGAAAACCGTCCGTTCCGAAATATTTTCCCATAAATCAACTCAACCTTTCAAAAAGAATACACAAATACATTTTATTATAACAAAATTTAATATACAGGTCAAGCGCATTGCCCCATTATTCACTATTTGTTCATGATTTGGTCATAACCCGTCTTACATTTCTTGATATACTGACAATATATTTTCAGGGAGGCTACGACCATGTGTGGAATTGTTGGATATATCGGAGAAGAAGAAGCGGCTCCCATCTTGCTCGACGGACTTGCAAGACTGGAATACAGAGGATACGACTCTGCCGGCATCGCCGTGGTGGGTGAACAGAACCAGCCCATCGAGGTGATCAAAGCCAAGGGCAGATTGAAAAATTTAATAGATATGACCGACGCGGGCAATGCCGTTCACGGTACCTGCGGCATCGGACACACCCGTTGGGCGACCCACGGTGAGCCCAGCCCGACCAATGCGCACCCCCATATCGGCGGCGACAACCGAGTGGTCGTGGTGCATAACGGCATCATCGAGAATTACCGCGAACTCAAGGACAGCCTCGAACGCAAGGGCTACGTCTTTGCTTCGCAGACCGACACCGAGGTTGTCGCACACCTGCTCGATTACTATTATAAGGGCGATCCGCTCGAAGCGATCAAAGAAGTGATGCTTCGTGCAGTCGGCTCTTATGCGATCGGCATCCTCTTTGCCGATCGTCCCGATGAGCTCTACGCCATCCGCAAGGACAGCCCGCTGATCGTCGGCGTCCGCGAGCAGGCTGACGAGAAGGAATGCTTCATCGCCTCCGATGTGCCTGCCATCCTCAAATACACCCGCGACATTTACTACATCGACCATTTCGAAGTGGCACTGCTCACCCGAGGCGGCGCACGCTTCTACAACATCGACGGCGAGGAGATCACCAAAGAGCTCCACCACATCGATTGGGATGCCACAGCCGCCGAAAAGGGCGGTTGGGAGCACTTCATGATGAAGGAGATCCACGAGCAGCCCAAGGCAGTGCACGATACCCTCTCCCCTCGCATCAAGGACGGTGCGATCGACCTGTCCGATGCAGGTCTGACCGATGAGATGCTGAGTGGGCTGAAGCGGCTCTACGTCGTTGCCTGCGGCTCGGCTTACCACACCGGCGTTGTCGGACGCTACGTCATCGAATCGCTCTGCCGTCTGCCTGTCGAGGTCGAGGTGGCATCCGAGTTCCGTTACCGCGACCCCGTGCTCGAAGAGAAGAGCGCGGTCATCATCGTCAGCCAGTCGGGCGAAACCGCCGATTCACTTGCCGCACTGCGTCTTGCCAAGGCGCACGGCATTCCCGTTATCGCCATCGTCAACGTCGTCGGCTCGTCGATTGCCCGTGAAGCCGATCACGTGCTCTACACTTGGGCAGGTCCCGAGATCGCCGTCGCCACGACCAAGGCATACTCGACCCAGCTGGTCGCCTTCTATCTGCTCGCCCTCAAGCTCGCCTCCCTGCGCGGCACGGCTTCGGAAGAACGCATCGCCGAGCTGACCGCCGAGCTCCAGACGCTCCCCTCCAAAATGGAACGCATCCTCGAGGACAAGGAACGCATCCAGTGGTTCGCCAGCAAGTTCTACACTGCCAAGTCCGCATTTTTCGTCGGCCGCGGCATCGACAGCGGCGTCGGCATGGAGGGAAGCCTCAAGCTCAAGGAAGTTTCCTATATGCACTCCGAATCCTACCCCGCAGGTGAGCTCAAGCACGGCACGATCTCGCTCATCGAGCAGGACACCTTAGTGGTCGGTCTTGCCACACAGCCCGATCTCTACGACAAAACGGTCAGCAACCTCGTTGAGGTGCGCTCGCGCGGCGCTTACGTCATGGGCATCACCTCGAGCGGCAATTATTCGATGGAAGAGGTCGGACAGTTCACCGTTTACGTGCCTAAGACCGATCCGCTCTTCTCTGCTTCACTCACCGTCATCCCCCTCCAGCTCCTCGCTTACTACGTAAGCTGCGCCAAGGGACTCGACGTCGACAAGCCCCGCAACCTCGCCAAGAGCGTTACGGTGGAATGAATGATTAAATTAGGGGGCTTTCTTGAAAGAAAGCCCCCTAAAACCCCCAAAGAACTTTTTAAGGACGGCGAATACTCGCCGTCCCTTTTTGATTATATTTCCCGCGCGGCAAGTATTTGCCGCGCCTATTTAAAGTTTTCGCAGAGGGGGATGGGGGAGAGCCCGATGAGGTGATCACTTCGCCGAAGGCGAAGTGGGAAAACTTCGGCGTTTGAGATGGTTTCTTCCCCC
>CAYRQA010000170.1:0-3632 GCA_964426285.1 uncultured Lachnospiraceae bacterium
ATATATATTTATATATTATTGAGAATTTTTCAGATTGCCCGACAAGAATTTGGCGGGCTTTTCAAAAGTTCTTTGTCCAACTTTCTTTCAAGAAAGTTGGCGGGGTGTGGGACAGAGCCCCACATTAATTACTTAATAAGCCCCTCTGTGATCGCAGGCACCAGCCCACCGGCCAGAATGATCTGCTGAATAAATCCCGGGAAGGGGGTCACGGGGTAGCTTTCGCCCGTGGTGAGGTTCTCGATCACGCCCTTGTCGGCATCGACCTTCAGCGCATTGCCCTCAGCAATCGCGTCGACTGCCTCGGGGCACTCCATGATCGGCAGACCGATGTTGATCGAGTTGCGGTAGAAGATGCGCGCAAACGACTTGGCGATGACCAGTGCGATGCCGCTTTCCTTGATGGCGATGGGTGCGTGCTCACGCGACGAGCCGCAGCCGAAGTTCCAACCTGCGACCATGATGTCGCCTGCCTGTACGCGGGCGGTGAAGGTGGTGTCGAGGTCTTCCATGCAGTGGGAAGCGAGCTCCTTTTTGTCGATGGTGTTCAGATAGCGTGCGGGGATAATGACGTCGGTGTCGACGTTGTCGCCGTATTTGATTACTTTTCCTTCAAAATTCATGGTAAATACCTTCCTTTCTCAGAGCGCGTCGGGGGTGACGATCTTGCCTGCAACAGCAGAAGCGGCGGCTACTGCGGGGCTTGCAAGATAGACCTCGGACTTGGGATGACCCATTCTGCCGACGAAGTTGCGGTTGGTGGTAGCCACGGCACGCTCGCCCTCAGCGAGGATGCCCATGTGACCGCCGAGACAGGGACCGCAGGTGGGGGTAGAAACGACCGCGCCCGCACGGATGAAGGTGGTGAACAGTCCCATGTTCATCGCATCCTCCCAGATCTTCTGGGTAGCGGGGATGACCAGACAGCGGACGTTCTTGGCAACCTTCTTGCCCTCGAGCACCTTAGCGGCTACGATGAGGTCTTCCAGTCTGCCGTTGGTGCAGGAGCCGATGACGACCTGATCGATCTTGACTTCATCGATCTCGGAAACGGGGTGGGTGTTTTCGGGCAGGTGGGGGAATGCGACGGTGGGTACGATGGTCGAGAGGTCGATGGTGTATTCGGCATCGTAGACCGCGTCAGCGTCGGGTGCGTAGACGGTGGGTGCCTTCGCGCCTGCCTTTTCGAGGTAAGCGAGGGTGAGGTCGTCTACTTCGAAGATGCCGTTCTTGCCGCCTGCTTCGATCGCCATGTTCGCCATGCAGAGACGGTCCTCAACGGTGAGCGAGTGTACGCCTTCGCCGATGAATTCCATCGACTTGTAGAGCGCACCGTCGACGCCGATCATACCGATGATGGTGAGGATGACGTCCTTGCCCGAAGCCCAGCCGTTGAGCTTGCTGACGAGGTTGAACTTGATGGCGGAGGGCACCTTGAACCATGCCTTACCTGTCGCCATGCCGCACGCCATGTCGGTCGAGCCGACACCGGTCGAGAATGCACCGAGTGCGCCGTAGGTACAGGTGTGTGAGTCGGCGCCGATGACGATGTCGCCCGAAGTGACCAGTCCCTTTTCGGGGAGCAGTGCGTGCTCAACGCCCATGTCGCCGACGTCGTAGTAGTTGGTGATCTCGTGCTCGTTCGCGAACTCGCGGCACATTTTGCACTGACCTGCCGCCTTGATGTCCTTGTTGGGGGTGAAGTGGTCCATGACCATGGAAATCTTGTCCTTGTCGAAGACCTCGGACAGACCGAGACGGTTGAATTCGCGGATCGCCACGGGGGTGGTAACGTCGTTACCGAGCACCATGTCGACGTTTGCGAGGACGAGCTGTCCTGCGCTGACCGAATCTAATCCGGCATGAGCCGCGATGATCTTCTGAGTCATTGTCATTGCCATTTTTGTAATTCTCCTTTATTTATCAGAGCTGATTGCTCAGTTCGTATTCATATGAATCAATAAGTGCGGTAAATGATGCCTCGATGATGTCGCAGGAGACGCCGATGGTGGTGAAATCACCGCTCGAGCCCTGCGATTCGATGAGTACGCGGACGGTCGCATCGGTCGTGCCGTTCGAGATGACGCGCACCTTGTAGTCGGCGAGCTCCATTCGGTCGATTTCGGGATAGAAAACTCGGATCGCCTTGCGGAACGCATTGTCGAGTGCGTTGACCGGACCGTTGCCTGCCGCACAGGCGAGCTCGGTCTTTCCGTCGACCTCGATCTTGACCATCGCCGTTGACTGGCATTCGCCGTCGGGGGCGGGGAAGTCGTCGTAGGACTTGTACATGACCACCTGGAAGTGGGGCTTCATCAGCCCGAGCTCCTTCTTGACGAGCAGTTCAAAGGATGCAAACGCGCCCTCGTACTGGTAGCCCTCGTATTCGCGCTGTTTGAGCAGGTTGGTGACCGCGACCGTCTCGGGCGAGGCTTTGGTGAGGGTGGGGATGTATTTTTGCAGTCGCGGGAGGACGGTTCCTCTGCCTGCGACCTCGGAGAGCAGGAATTTCCGCTCGTTGCCGACCGATTCGGGGTCGATATGCTCGAAGGATTCGCGGCATTTCTGCACGCCGTCGATATGCATCCCGCCCTTGTGGGCAAATGCCGATGCGCCGATGTAGGGGTGACCGCCGACGATGCGCACGTTCGAGATCTCGGCTACCTGCGCGCAGACTTGGTGCAGCTTCGCCACGTCCACGCCGCAGTCGTAGCCGCATTTGAGCGTGAGATTGGCGAGCACGTTCGAGAGATCGGCGTTGCCGCAACGTTCACCGAAGCCGATGAGCGTGCCCTGTACCTGCGAGGCACCGCCCTCGACCGCCGCCATTGACGATGCGACCGCACAGCCGATGTCATTGTGGCAGTGGATGGCGACCCGCATATTCGGGAAGGCTTGGCAGACCGTCTCGGTGACTGTTTTGATCCGATCGGGCAGTGTACCGCCGTTGGTGTCGCAGAGGCATAGCACGTCTGCGCCCCCCTCGACCGCCGCCGTCAGCACCTTCATGGCGCAGTCCGGGTTGTTTTTGTAGCCGTCAAAAAAGTGCTCGGCGTCGAAAATGACCTCTTTTCCTGCGTTTTTCAGGTAGGAAATGGTGTCTTTTACGATAAAAAGGTTATCTTCTTCGGTGATTTTCAGAATCTCACGGATATGCAGATCCCAGCTCTTGCCGAAGACCGCGACCGCAGGCGTACCCGCATCGATGAGGTTCTTGACGTTCGCATCCTGGGCGGCAGGTGTGCCGTGACGGGTGGTCGAGCCAAAGGCAACGGGGATCGCAGTTTTGAGCTTCACGCTCTTTAACTGCTCGAAAAAGGAGATATCCTTCGGATTCGAGCCCGGATTGCCTGCCTCTATATAGGTCACGCCGAACTCGTCGAGAATCCGCACGATGTTCAGCTTATCCTGCACCGAAAAAGAGATGCCTTCCCCCTGCGAGCCGTCCCGCAGAGTGGAATCAAACAGTTCGATCTTTCGCATAATTTTATTTAGTTAGGGGGCTTTTTGTAAAAAGCCCCCCTAAAACCCCGCAAAAACTTTTATGTAAGAAATTGCGATGCAATTTCTTGGGGAGTTGCTGATATCACCCCTCGGATACGCATAGCCAAGGAGATAGGAGGGGATAAGAG
>CAYRQA010000171.1:0-3632 GCA_964426285.1 uncultured Lachnospiraceae bacterium
ATAGTACCCCCAATGGGGCGGCAAGTATTTGCCGCCTTCAGAAAAGTTTTTGAAAGGTGTGGAAAACTTTTTTCAAAAAGTTTTCCACGAAACAAAAAATATGATTCTAACCGAAAAAGACAAACTGCTGCGGCGTGTTACCAAGCCGGGTCGCTATATTGGCGGCGAGATCGGAGAGATATTGAAGGACAAGGAAAAGATGAACTGCCGATGGTCCTTCTGTTTCCCTGACACTTACGAAATCGGAATGTCGAACCTCGGCGTGCGCATCCTCTACGGCGCACTCAACAGCGAGGAAGACATTTGGTGCGAGCGCTGTTATGCGCCGTGGGAGGACATGGGTCGTGAACTGAAGGAAGCGAAGATGCCGCTCTGGTCGCTCGAGAGCGGTGACCCGCTCTGCGATTTTGACTTCGTAGGCTTCACCCTGCAATACGAGATGTGCTACACCAACGTGCTCTATATGCTCGAGCTCGGGCAGATCCCCGTCCTTGCGGCTGACCGCGGGGAAGACGATCCGATCGTCATCGGCGGCGGTCCCTGCACCTACAACCCCGAACCTGTCTGCGACTTCTTCGATCTCTTCTCGATCGGTGAAGGGGAGGAAGCCCTCGTCGAGGTGAGCAGACTATATATTAATATGAAGAAAAACGGCAGCTACACCCGTGCGGCATTCCTTCACGAAGCGGCGAAGCTGCCCGGCTTCTACGTTCCCTCGCTTTATGAGGTCACTTACCGTGCCGACGGCAAGATCGAAGCCTATACCCCCGTCTACGACGACATCCCGAGCCGCATTACCAAGCGCATCATGAAAGATCTCGACAAATCCTACTACCCCGAGAAGGTGGTCATGCCCTACATCGAGACGGTGCAGGACCGCATCATGCTCGAGGTCTACCGCGGCTGTATCCGCGGATGCCGCTTCTGTCAGGCGGGCATCACCTACCGTCCCGTGCGCGAAAAAACGCCAGATCTGCTGAACCGCCAGGCGAAAACGCTCTATGAGAACACGGGCTATGACGAGATCTCGCTCTCCTCACTCTCGATCTCCGACTACACCTGCCTCGGTACGCTCACCGACGAGCTGCTCGAATGGACGAACGAGTGCAAGGTCAACCTCTCACTGCCCTCGCTCAGAGTGAACAGCTTCACCCCCGAACTCATGGAGAAGGTGTCGGGCGTGCGCGCGAGCGGCATCACCTTCGCGCCCGAAGCGGGCACACAACGCCTGCGCGACGTCATCAACAAGAACCTCACCGAAGAGGACCTCCTCAGTGCCTGCAACGTCGCATTCGACTACGGCAAGAATACCGTCAAGCTCTACTTCATGAACGGTCTGCCCACTGAAACCGATGAGGACATCCTCGGCATTGCCGAGCTCGCGCGAAGCGTGGTCAACGCCTACTACCGCAACCCGAACGTTACCAAAAAGCGTTCGCCCACCGTTACCGTGTCGGTTTCTTGCTTCATTCCGAAGCCTTGGACGCCCTTCCAGTGGGAACCCCAGCAGACGATGGAGGAGCTTCGACGTAAACAGCAGGTGCTCTTCGACGCAGTGGCGAAGCTCAAGCACGTTACCTACAAGTGGCACGATGCCAAGACCAGTCATCTTGAGGGCGTCTTTGCCAGAGGCGACCGACGACTGTCGAAAGTGCTCCTTCGTGCGCGGGCGCTCGATCTGAAATTCGACAGCTGGGATGAATTTTTCGACTATGACAAGTGGATGCAGGTCTTTGCCGACACGGGCGTCGATCCCGCCTTCTATGCAAATCGTTCCTACGACGAGGACGAAGTGCTCGCATGGGATATCATCGACTGCGGCGTGACCAAGGCATTCTTAAAGCGCGAACGTGCCAATGCGTACGAGGCGAAAACGACGCCCTCCTGCCGCGAAGCGTGTGCAGGCTGCGGTGCAAATAAGTTGGGAGGTGAGCGCTCGTGCTGTCCGAAAGCGTAAGAATCAAATTTGCCAAAACGGGTAAGCTCAGCTACATCTCGCACCTCGACCTCTGCCGCACCCTGCGGACTGCCTTCATCCGTGCGGGCATCCCGATCTGGTACAGCCAAGGGTTTAACCCCCATCCGAAGATGGTCTTTGCACTGACCGTTTCGGTCGGCAGTGAGAGCGTTTGCGAGTACCTCGACATCCGCATTACCTCTCTGATGAGCGAGGAAGAATTCAAAGACCGCCTGCAAGGGGCACTGACCCCCGAGCTTGCCATCCTCGAGGTCTATACCCCCGAGCGCAAGTTCCTCGATATGCACGCATCGGTCTACGAGATCGAGCTCGAAGGGGAGCTCGACAACGACTGGCTGCAGGAGACGATCAGACAACCGCTCGTCGTCACCAAGCACGGCAAAAAGGGCGACAAGGAAGAGGATATTGCGCCGCAGATCTATTCGGCGAGTGTGGAGGGACATCTCCTCAAAGCGACGCTTGCGGCAGAGCAGGGGAAGTTTCTCAACCCCGAGGTCTTTGTCAAAGCGATCCTTCAAAAGAAAGCGGTCGATTGGGCGTACGCCATCCTGCGCCGCGACTGTCTGCTCGAGGACGGCTCGAGCTTCCGATAACGTAAAAACCGCTCCGATTTTGGTCGGAGCGGTTTTGACTGTTTGCGAATTAGATTTCGGTCAGTTCGTTGATGCAGTTTTTGCAGACGAGTTTGCCCTTGTAGCCGGTCACGTTGTCGATCTCACCGCAAAAAATGCAGGAGGGGGCATACTTTTTCAGTATGATGCGGTCACCGTCGGTAAAGATCTCGACAGGGCACTCTTCGTAGAGGTCGAGCGTCTTGCGGATCTCCTTGGGGATCACGATCCGACCCAATTTGTCGATCGGACGTACAACACCTGTTGCCTTCATTTGGTATCACTTCCATTTCTTGGCAGATCTTGTACATACTATAACATAAATTTTCGAGCTTGTCAAGAGGGTTGTCGAAAATTTTTGAAAAAATTCGAGCGGTGAAGAATGCTCACGAAGAAGGGCGAAAAGGGCGTTTGTTCAACTGCGCCAAGATATGAACGAAAAGTTTGTGAAAGTGGGCGGAAAATGTGAACAAGTTGTAAATATTGAAAATTTTGAGCAAAAAAGAGAAAAAAATCAAAAGTCACGCTTGACATATAGAAAAGGGTGTGATATAATGGTAAAGCTTGATGCGATGAAGGCAAAAGTTGCTGTAAAACGGCTGGGAATGTAAGCCGACAGGTAATTTTGCCGGAGTATGTCCGTGTGAATCGGGCGAAACAGAAACGACACCGCAAAGGTAGTGACGGATCTCAAGTTGTTGATCCGGATTTTGTGCGAAAGAGTTGCCGCGCAAAGTTCGGTTTTGTAATGTAGGGAGAAGAAACGCACGGCGCGGTGTAAGCATCTGAGCCAAACCTAATATTATTTAAGGAGGCAAAAAGCAATGGCAGCAGTAAAAGAGAAACTGAGAATTAGACTGAAGAGCTATGACTCCACTCTGATCGATCAGGCGGCAGAGAAGATCGTAGAAGCGGCAAAGCGCAATGGTGCGGCAGTATCCGGTCCGATCCCGCTTCCCACTGAAAGAGAAGTCGTGACTATTCTCCGTGCGGTCCACAAGTACAAGGACAGCCGCGAACAGTTCGAGCTCAGAACTCACAAG
>CAYRQA010000172.1:0-3611 GCA_964426285.1 uncultured Lachnospiraceae bacterium
ACCTTTTTGAAAAAAGGTTCTTGGAACTCCAAAAACTTTTGGAAAGGGATATTTTTATTTCATTCAAGGGTTAGTTTAGGGGAAAATTATTCGATTTTGGGGCTTTCCGAAGCCTCCTCCCGCAAAAGCAGGTTTAGCCGCCGAACTTTTTGCCGTTCGGCGGCGATAGGAGCACTTATTCGCCCATCTGAGCCAGATAATATTCTACACTGGTCAGCTTAACACTCAGCGCGAAGATCTCAGCCGCGAGTGCGAGGTCATTCAGCGGAGGATAGGAGGGTGCAATACGGATATTGCTGTCCTGCGGATCCTTGCCGTAGGGATAGGTGGCACCCGCACCGGTCATAATAACGCCTGCCTTCTTGCACTTCGCAACGATGCTCTTGGCACAGCCGGGCAGCGAATCGAAAGAGATGAAGTAACCGCCCTTGGGCTCGGTCCAGCTGCCGATCTCGAGACCAGCGAGTTCCTTTTCGAGCACTGCTTCAACCATCTCAAACTTGGGACGGAGGATATCTGCGTGACGGCGCATATGCTCCACGATGCCGTGGATGTCGCCGAAGAAGCGAACGTGGCGGAGCTGGTTCACCTTGTCGTGACCAATGGTCTGATGGACGAGCTGCTTCTTAATGTCCTCGAGGTTGTTGGGCGATGCCGCGATGGCTGCGATGCCCGAACCGGGGAAGCTGATCTTTGAGGTAGAGGAGAATTTGTAAACCAGATCGGAATTGCCTGCACGCTTGCACTCTGCAAGGATCTCGACCAGGTGATCCTGATCCTCATCGTAGAGGTGATGTACGCAGTAAGCGTTGTCCCAGTAGATGCGGAAATCCTTCGCGGCGGGCTTCAGACGCGCCATGCGGCGAACCGTCTGATCGGAATAAGAATAGCCCTGCGGGTTGGAATACTTCGGCACGCACCAAATACCCTTGATCGCCTCATCGGAGGAAACCAGTTCTTCCACGATATCCATGTCGGGTCCGGTGGGGGTCATCGGAACGTTGATCATTTCGATGCCGAAATACTCGGTGATACCGAAGTGACGGTCATAACCGGGAACGGGGCAAAGGAATTTCACCTTATCAAGCTTGCACCAAGGGGTATTGCCCATCACACCGTGGGTAACACTGCGGGAGATGGTATCATACATGACGTTCAGGCTCGAATTGCCGTAGATAATCACATTGGAAGGATTGACCTCCATCATGTCGGCGATGAGCTGCTTTGCCTCGGCGATGCCGTCGAGCACGCCGTAGTTACGGCAGTCGGTTCCGTCCTCGCAGGTGAGATCGCTCTCGCTGCTCAGCACGTCCATCATGCTCATCGACAGGTTGAGCTGTTCGACCGAGGGCTTTCCTCTTGCCATGTTGAGATTAAGATCCTTTGCCTGATAGTCTTTGTAAAGCGCACTCAACTGCTTTTTCAGCTCAAGCAGTTCAGCTTTCGATAAATCTTTGTATGCTGCCATAGTTTCTCCTTTTTCGGGCAGATCACTCGCCCGGATTGTCGTTTTCTTTTTGCAGTGCTTCCGCGAGGTGATTGGAAAGCAATGCCAGTGAACAAGCCATATTTTCATAGCGCACGAGCACGCCGCTCGGTACCTGAAGATGCGCCGAAGCGAAGCTCCAGATCGCGAGGATGCCGCAGTCGATCAGCTGATCGCAGACCGTCTGTGCCTGCTCGGCGGGAACGGTTAGGATCGCCATGCGGACCTTCTCATTCCGACAGAATGCCTTGAGCTCATCCATCGCGTAGACCGGCTTGCCCTTGACAGTCGAGCCGATATTGGCAGAGCTGTTGTCGAAGCCCGCCACGATATGCAGTCCGTATGCCGAAAAACCTTCGTAGCTCATCAGCGCATGACCGAGATTGCCCACGCCGACGAGTATGGCACTGTTTACATTGTGATATCCCAAGAAAAGCTCGATGTCGTGAATAAGTTCGGTGGTCACATAGCCCACCTTCGGTCGGCCGCCGCTGCTGACAGCCGCAAGATCCTTGCGCACCTGAACGTCATTGAGACCGAGTGCTTCTGCGATCAACGTCGCCGAGACGGTCGGCACGTTTTGTGCCGACAGCTTTTTGAGGTAGTTCAGATAACTCGGAAGCCGCTGAACAGTCAGAATGGAAACTGAATTCATCTGCATAGTGCTTCTCCTTCCAGGATGAGGTTTAAGCGAACATGATAATGATCTTCGCCGCAAGCACCACTGCTACGAGTGCAACGGGATAGGTGGTGGCATATGCGGATGCCACCTCGTCGGTTCCTGCGGTCGAGATCAGCGCGCCGAGTGCGGGCGTCGAGGTCATACCGCCGGTGATCGAGCCGAGATTGTTGAAAATGCTCAGCTTGAAGACGAATTTAGCGAAGATAAAGCCGACGACCATCGGAACGGTGGTGAGTACGACACCGTAGAGGAAGTACTCGAGCTTGAGATTTTCTACGAATCTCACGCCGCCGGGCACGCCTGCACCGATAAGGAAGAGCACCAGACCGAGTTCGCGGAAGACGTTGAGGTTGTTCTTACTCACTCTCAGATCGATCGGACCGATGTGTGCGAAGTGACCGAAGAGCAGACCGGATACCAGCGTACCGCCCGAGGTACCGAGCGAGAAGTTGATGCCGGGGATCTCGATCGAGCCGATGATAACACCGACTGCGACTGCGAGGAAGAAGGGGAAGAAATCGAGCGAATCAAGCTTCAGGAGCTTACCCTTCGGCTCGGGGATCTTGACCTGACCTGCCGCCACGAAGGATTCACGCTCTTTTGCGATGTCTACCTTCATAATTCTGGGCATGAGCTGTACGAAGAGCACCACGCCGAGCACGCCGTAGATGTAAGCAATGCCGTAGCCTGCGGTCGCAGCACTCGAAACCTCTTCTGCAACGCCTTCGGTTGCGGCAGACAGACCGGGTGTAGAGGTCAGACCGCCCGTGAGCAGACCGACGACCATACCTGCGTCTACCTTGAAGATCGCGACGATCGCGATCGCACAAAGTGCACCGCTTGCAATAACGATGACGCCCATGAGGAGGTAGGAAAGCGACTTACGGTTCATGGTGCGGAAGAACTTCGGTCCTGCGATATAACCGACCGCAGTAACGAACAGCGCCGTACCGATATTGGAGAAGACCTTGAAACCCGCTTCGTTCACGAGGGTGATGGTCTTACCGCCGATGGTGAACTCGGGTACATAGTAAGCGAGTACACCGTAAAGCAGAGCTACCAGCAGAACGCCGGCAGTTCCGAGAGAGATTCCCTTGATACTGATCGCACCGAGCAGATATCCGACTGCGGCGATCGCAAATGCGATGAAGATCAGGGAAAACATGGAGCTCATCACTCCGCCTAAATAGTCCATTTCAATTAAACCTTTTCCGCAAATTCAGACAGAGAGATCACTCTCTGTCTGAATTTGATACTTCCTTTCAGATCGACTTCTGCTTGGTGTAGTTGGGGAGCAGCTTGGGCGATACGACGTCGGTCTCGATGCCTGCGTCTGCCATTTCCTTTGCGAAGCTGTTGACGTGCTCGAGGCTGAGTGCGCCTACCGTGACGTCCTTCGACTTCGCGGAAGCGTTCTTGCCCGCATTGCGTCCGAAGACGATG
>CAYRQA010000173.1:0-3514 GCA_964426285.1 uncultured Lachnospiraceae bacterium
CCATCTGGGAGGGCGGACTTGCCATCTACGGCGGCATTATCTTCGGTGCGCTCGGCTGTATTCTGGCGCTTCGCTGGAAAAAGATCCATATTCCCGCCTTTTTTGACATTCTCGGTCCCTCGGTTCAGCTCGCACAGGCGATCGGGCGTTGGGGCAACTTCATGAATGCCGAAGCCTTCGGTTCGCAGACCTCCCTCCCTTGGCGTATGCGGCTTGAATGCACCGACCACTACTGCTCCAAGATCCCCTTCGGCGGTCCGATCGAGGTACATCCTACGTTTTTGTATGAGTCGCTCTGGAATCTCATCGGCTTTGCAGTGGCAATGCTCTATTCCAAAAAGAAAAAGTTCGACGGTGAGGTCTGCCTCATCTATATTGCATGGTACGGACTGGGACGAGCCCTCATCGAAGGACTGCGAACCGATTCGCTCCATATCGGTTCGAGCGGCATCCGTATATCGCAGCTCTTCGCGGCGCTCTGCTTCGTCGCGGCAGTTGCGGTGCTCATCTACCTGCACTTCATCAAGAAATACCGCTACCGCTCCGACTGCATCTATCTGTCCACCTCCAAGCACTACAAAACAGCAGAATTGGTGGCAGAAGATGAGGGCGTAACCGAAGAAGCCCAAGCTGAACAAGCAGCCGAAAACACAGAAAATATCGCCGACACCCCCGATGGCGGCGACAATAGTCAAGAGAATCAGGAGGACAACTGACATGGCAAAAATCATTGACGGAAAAGCGATCTCCGCTGCAGAGCGCGAGCGCATCAAGGCAGAGACCGCCGAATTCACGGCAAAATACGGCTACGCCCCCGGGCTGGCGGTCATCATCGTGGGCGCCAACCCCGCATCGCAGGTTTACGTGCGCAACAAGCACAAGGCGTGCGGCGAGGTGGGCTTCCTCTCGCGGGTCTATGAACTGCCCGAAGAGACTACGCAGGACGAGCTCAATGCACTCGTGGACGAGCTCAACGCCGACAGCGCCATCCACGGCATCCTCTGTCAGCTTCCTCTGCCTTCGCATCTGAATGACAGCGAAGTCATCGCGCGCATCTCCCCCGAAAAGGACGTCGATGCCTTCCACACGATGAATGTGGGCAGAATTATGCTCGGCGACTACGATTTTCTGCCCTGCACGCCCGCGGGCATCATGGTGCTCCTCCGCGAGAGCGGTGTGGACATCAGCGGCAAGGAGTGCATCGTGATCGGCAGAAGCAACATCGTCGGCAAGCCTATGGCGATGCTCCTGCTTCAGGCAAACGGCACGGTAACCATCTGCCATTCGCGCACCCGTGACCTCGCCGAAGTGACCCGCCGTGCCGACATCCTTGTGGTCGCGATCGGAAGAGCGAAGTTCGTGACGGCTGACATGGTGAAGCCCGGTGCGGTGGTCATCGACGTGGGCATGGACCGCGACGAGAACGGCAAGCTCTGCGGCGATGTCGACTTTGCCTCGGTCGAGCCGATCGCCTCCGCCATCACCCCCGTCCCTGGCGGCGTCGGTCCCATGACCATCACCATGCTCCTGCGCAACACCCTCACGTCGGCTCGCAGATTTGCGGAGAAATAATTTATTGTATTGGCGCTCTGCCCCACACCCCGGTCGCTTTCTTGAAAGAAATCGACGCAAAGAACTTTTGAATAGCCCGACGAATACTCGTCGGGCATTTCTTTTGCAATTGAGCTATTGTTTTTTGAAAATTGAGAGCTCTCTGTTGGCAATCTCTTGATTGCGTGATATGATAGCGATACAACGATAAAGGAGCAATCAATATGAAAGCTACCCATCCCGACATCCGCAATGCCATTCGTCCCTTTCTTCACGACGATGAAGAATTGCTCTGGTGCGGTCAGCCGTATGAAAAGGTAAAATACAAACCCAATATACTCGCACTCCTGGCAACACTGTTTATCACGGTCTCTTCTCTCACTTGGGAGACGATGGCGGTAGGTGCAATTATTTCGAACTTAAGCGAAGGGCTTGTTTTGCCCATATTCATCTTTCCGATTGCAGGCGCCGGATTTGTGTGTTACGCCATTTACACTCTGTGGTTCGAGCTCTTTGGAAGCAAAAAGCAGCATAAACGAACCTGCTATGCAGTGACCGACAAACGGGCATTTATGCTTATCACGCAAAAAAAGCGTACCGAGCTGCGTGAGTTTGTTTTTGAAAAGATGGTCGATGTGCAATTTGAGATATATGCTCAGGGTTCGGGCACGATCACATTTATGTCTTCCAATGACGAATCCAAGCGGTCTGCACCTGCATTTGTCATGATCGATGATGTGCGACGGGTGTATGAGCTCATTTCTTCAATGCTTAGATCGATTTTGATTCAAAAAAACTCCCAAAACCCTCAAAAAAATCGTATTTCCCCCTTGACAAGCCCGATTCTCCTGTGCTATAATATACCTTGCCGCATGATGTCCGGTTATAAATGTTTTGCCATCCCATGATGGTAGAGCTACCCCAGTCAGCGAGTTTTGTACCCGAAGTCGGTACGATTTAGAAAGGATGGTGCTTTCATGTTCGCAATTTTTGAGGCTTGCGGAAAGCAGTACAAGGTCAGCGAAGGCGACGTAGTTTATCTCGAAAAGCTCGGCGTCGAAGCTAACGAAACCGTTACATTCGATAAGGTTCTGATGGCAGACAAGGACGGAAGTCTGAAGGTCGGCGCTCCCTACATCGATGGCGCAGCAGTTACCGCTACTGTCGTTAAGAACGGTAAGAGCAAGAAGATCTACGTGATCAAGTACAAGGCCAAGAAGAACGAGAAGAAGAAGATCGGTCACAGACAGCCTTATACCAAGGTACAGATTCAGTCTATCAATCTGTAATTTTCATGACGAAAATCACTTTTTTCAAGCAAAACGGCGTTTATTACGGCTTTAAGGAAACCGGTCACACAGGATATGCCGATTCAGGCGAGGATATCCTCTGCTCTGCTATCTCGGCGATGACCATGCTCATTATAAATGCCATCGAGGTTTCTTACGCCTCGGATGTCGATTACACCATCGACGAGGAATCGACGGATATCACACTCATTTGCAAGTGTGCACTGCCCGAATATTCCGACGACGAGAAAAAGGCTTATGCAGTCTCAGGACTGCTCTACGCCTACTACATTCAGATGATGGATCTGATGGAGGAGTATTACGACTATCTCGAGGTAAGCGAAACCGAAGAATCTATTTGAACGGAGGAAATCGAAATGCTTAGAATCAGTTTGCAGTTCTTCGCCCACAAGAAGGGCGTTGGTTCCACTAAGAACGGTCGTGACAGCGAATCGAAGCGCCTTGGCGTAAAGAAGGCTGACGGTCAGGCTGTTGTAGCCGGCAATATCATTGTCAGACAGAGAGGCACTCATATTCATCCCGGTAAGAATGTCGGCATCGGCAGCGACGACACGCTTTTTGCGCTCGTCGACGGCACAGTGAAGTTTGAGACCAAGAGCGGCAGCAAGAAGTTCGTCAGCGTTAACGCAAACGCGTAACTTTCTGCTCAGGTT
>CAYRQA010000174.1:0-3438 GCA_964426285.1 uncultured Lachnospiraceae bacterium
AAGTCCAGAAACTTCTTTCAAGAAGTTTCTGGCGGGTTCCAAGGGCAGAGCCCTTGGTTAAATCGACATGATCTCGGCTTTTTTCTGTTCGGTGATGGTGTCGATCTGCTTGATGTACTTGTCGGTGAGATCCTGCACCAGCTTGTCGGAGGATTTGAGTTCATCCTCGGTCATTTCGCCGTTTTTCTTCATATCCTTGCTCTTGTCGTTGGCATCGCGGCGAACGTTGCGGATGGCAACCTTGGCATCATCGCCGTACTTCTGCACCTGCTTTGCCAGTTCCTTACGGCGCTGCTCGGTGAGCTGCGGGAAGGTCAGACGGATCACAGTGCCGTCGTTCTGGGGAGGGATGCCGATATCGGAAGCGTTGATCGCCTTCTCGATCGCCTTGAGGGTGGTCTTATCCCAAGGCTGGATTACGAGCGTCTTGGCGTCAGCCGCCTTGACCTGCGCGATGTCCTTGATCTTGCTGAGTGCGCCGTAGTATTCAACGGTCAGCTTGTCGAGCACGGCGGCATTTGCCTTGCCTGCACGGATGGTCGCGAGCGTTTCCTGATAGGAAGCGATCGATTTCTTCATTTTCTCTTCATAGGGTTTGGTATCGATTTTCATAGGTCTTTTCCTTCCTTATATTGAATGATATACTTATCTGCTCATGGCAGAGCATTATTCGTCGAGAATTTTCGACTTGCCGCCGTAGACGATCGTTCCGGTAACCTCGCCCGATGCCGCATGGATGATGTTGCGGGGATCGTCCATGCCGAAGACGTAGATCGGCAGGTCGTTGGCAAGGCAGAAGGCAGTCGCGGTGGTGTCGATGGCAGTGAGATCCATCGCCAGAATATCCTTGAAACTGAGATACTCGTACTTGAAGAGGGGCTCACTGCTGCCCTGATCCTTGGGATCGCGATTGCAGATGTGGCTGACCGACTTGGCGAAGAGCACGCGGTCGGCTTCGATCTCAACGGCACGCAGAACAGCCGCAGTGTCGGTCGAGAAGCAGGGATTGCCGCTTCCGCCTGCGAAAACGACGACCTTGCCCTCATCGAGGTACTTGATCGCCTTATCCTTGGTGTAGCTCTCGACAAATTCGGGCTCCATAGCGATAGCCGAAAGCACCGCCGCATCGGTTCCCGCCTGTTTCAGAAAATCGGCAAGGCAGAGTGCATTGATACAGGTGGCGATCATGCCCATGTGGTCGGCGTGGATGCGGTCCATCTTGCTTTCAGCCTGTCTGCCGCGCCAGATATTGCCCGCGCCGCAAACGACCGCAACCTGCGTTCCCATCTGAACGCATTCGGTGATAATGGCACAGATTTCTTTCACTTTTTCGAAATTGAAGGTAAAGTCGGAGCCTTGTGCAAGTGCTTCTCCCGAAAGCTTCAGGAGAATACGCTTCGGTTGTTTTTTCATCGCTATCATCTCATCTTTCTTTTAGCATTTTATACATACGTCTTTATTGTACAATAAAATTGCCGATTTGTAAAGGGTTAGTCGTGAATTTTACAGTTTTTTCATAGAATTTATTCGACAACAGTGAGCATTTATCGTAAATGTTCGAAGGCGTGACGCTTCGCGTCCCGTCGAGAAGGGGAGAAGGAACCAACGGGGACGCCGAAGTTTCCGCACTTCACGCTTGCGTGAAGTGCGCCTCCCATTCTCGAGCTCTCCCCCTCATCTTCCTTGGCTCTTTCCTTAGAGGTAATTTAAAATATAAAAGTAGGGCGGCAAGAATTTGCCGCCCTTAAAAAAGTTCTTTGCCCCGCCTTCTTTCAAGAAAGCGGGCGGGGGGTTCCAAGGGGCAACGCCCCTTGGTGGGGTGCAGGGGGTGAAACCCCTGCCGTAGCCCCTTAGCCGTTCACCATCTTAGCGATTTCTTCAGCGAAGTTTTCTTCGCGCTTTTCGATGCCTTCGCCCTTCTCGTAGATCTTGAAGGAAACGATCTTGATCGATGCACCCAGTTCCTTAGCAACCGATGCCACATACTGACCAACAGTCATCTTGTCATCCTTAACGTAAGCCTGCTCAACGAGGCAGATGCGCTCGTAGAACTTGCCGAGACGTCCGCCGACCATCTTTTCGAGGATCGCGTCGGGCTTGTTGGCGTTCTTGGAATCGTTCTTAGCCTGCTGAATGAGGACAGCCTTCTCTTCTTCGATCTCGGATGCGGGAACCTCTTCCTTGTAAACGTACTTGGGAGGATTGCCTGCTGCGATCTGGAGCGCTACGTTCTTTGCGCATTCAGCGAATTCAGCCTTGTCTGCTGCGTCGGTGTCGAACTTAACAACAACACCGGTCGAGCCTGCACCGTGAATATAGGTAGCAACGGTGCCTTCAACGATCTCGAAACGGCGTATCTTGATCTTCTCGCCGATTACTGCAACCATCTCGACCAGCTTGTCAGCAACGGTGGTCTCGGTGTCTGCGTATGCAGTTGCCATGAATGCGTCGAGATCAGCGGGCTTCTTTGCGATCAGAGTGGAGAGCAGGTTCTTTACAAATTCCTGGAAGGATGCGTTCTTTGCAACGAAGTCGGTCTCGGAGTTGACTTCGATCATAGCGGTAACGCCGTCAAGCGTCATGATGTCAACGACGCCCTCTGCTGCGATGCGGCTTTCCTTCTTAGCGGCGGTAGCCAGACCCTTTTCGCGCAGGATCTTCACTGCCTTTTCAACGTCGCCTTCTGCTTCTACCAGTGCCTTCTTGCAGTCCATCATGCCCAGACCGGTCTTGGCACGCAGGGCTGCTACGTCTTTTGCGGTAATAGCTGCCATTGTTTATTCCTCCTATTTATCTGTAACTCAAAACTTATTCAGCATCGGTTGCTTCAGCATCAGCAGCCTCTTCAGCTGCTTCGCCGGCGTCGGTGCCCTGTCTGCCTTCGATTACCGCGTCAGCGATGACAGAGGAGATCAGCTTGATGGCACGGATTGCGTCATCGTTGCCGGGGATTACGTAGTCTGCGTCGTCGGGATCGCAGTTGGTGTCAACGATTGCGATAACCGGGATTCCCAGCTTCTTAGCCTCGAGCACTGCGTTTGCTTCCTTGCGGGAGTCAACGATGAAGATCGCATCGGGCAGCTTTTCCATGGTCTTGATGCCGCCGTAGTTCTTTTCAAGGATGGTCATTTCCTTGGTCAGACCTGCAACTTCCTTCTTGGGAAGCAGATCGAAGGTGCCGTCAGCCTGCATCTTCTCGAGCGAGATCAGACGAGCGATCGACTTCTTGATGGTCTTGAAGTTGGTCAGCATACCGCCGGGCCATCTCTCGTTTACATAGTACATACCCGAACGCTGAGCCTCGGTCTTGATTGCCTCAGCAGCCTGCTTCTTGGTACCAACGAAGAGCACGGTGCCGCCCTCTTCGGAGAGCTGACGAACGTAGTTGTAAGCCTCTTCAAACTTCTTAACGGTCTTCTGCAGGTCAATGATGTAGAT
>CAYRQA010000175.1:0-3330 GCA_964426285.1 uncultured Lachnospiraceae bacterium
TAACTTTTGGGGGGGGCCTTTAACTTTTTCAAACGGGCCCCCGCCGGGAGGCCCGGGCAGCGCCCTTGCCGGGGTGTGAGGCAGAGCCCCAAATGCAATACCCTCACGCCATCTTTTCGCTGAGGGGAGCGCCGCCGAGGACATGGAAGTGGAGGTGGGGGACGGACTGGCAGGCGTCGGGACCGCAGTTGGAGATGACGCGGTAGCCGTTGGTGATGCCTGCTTCCTTGGCGATCGAGGGGATTTTAGCGAAGAGGGAAGCGATAACGGCGCTGTTTTCGGGTGTGATCTCATCGACCGAGGAGATGTGCATTTTAGGGATGACGAGGACGTGGACGGGTGCTTGCGGGTTTACGTCGTGGAAGGCAAGGATCTGATCGTCCTCGTGTACCTTGCGGGAAGGGATCTCTCCCGCGATGATTTTACAGAAAAGGCAGTTCATGTCGGTAACCTCCGAATTTTGATGGTTATAGTGTAGCACAATTTGGGTGAAAATGCAAGGGAAGACGCGAAGTTTCTTCCAAATCAAGGGAAAATGAGTGAAATGGCAACTGAAAAATGAAATTTCAGCAGCTTTTTTGAAAAAAATTGCATCTGTGAATTGACAGCGGCGCAAAAATGCGCTATAATAGAATGTGTAATTCCCTACCTTCGGCAAATTCGCCGATGTGACGGGATTCTAAACCAAAAACACGCAGCATCGGCTGCAAAAGGAGAAGCATATGGAAGTAACTAAGGAATCGATTATCGGCGACGTGCTCGATTATGACATCGAAACAGCGGCATATTTCTTTGAGATCGGAATGCACTGCCTCGGATGCCCCGCTTCGAGAGGTGAGACCATCGAAATGGCGTGCATGGTGCACGGCGTAGACGCAGACGAACTGGTTGAGAAACTGAAAAAACATTTTGAAGACAAAGCGTCCAAATAAATCGGAAAAGGCGAACCGTGAGGTTCGCCTTATTCGGGAAAAGCAGACCGAACTGTCGCCGAGACTGACTGCGGCGGCAAAGCTCGTCAGAGCGCATACATCGGTCGCAGACATCGGTACGGACCATGCCTATCTGCCCATTTACCTTGTGGAAAACGGCATTGCAGAACGTGCCATCGCCTGCGATATCAATCAAGGGCCGCTCGCAAGGGCAGAGGCCAACGTAAAGGCGGCGGGTCTTGCCGATAAGATCGAGCTGAGGCTCACCAACGGGCTTTGCGGGCTGGATGAAGCTAACCCCAACGATATCCTGATTTGCGGGATGGGCGGCGAACTCATCATTCAGATTCTCTCGGAAGCGGAATTTATCCGCAACGGCGAGGTGCATCTCATCCTGCAGCCCATGACCTCGGCAGATAAACTGCGTAAATGGCTCTGCGCAAGCGGATTCGAGCTACTTGTTGAATCGCTCGCCGCAGAGGAGGAGCGCATCTATGAGATCGTCTGTGCGCATTATGTCGGCAGACCGACTGAACTCGACGAAGCATCTGCGATCGCAGGCTTCGCACCCTACGGCGAGCTCTACTGTAGAGCACTGCGCCAAAAGCTCGCACGCCTGCAAAAACAGATCGACGGTTGGCTCGTATCGGGCAGAGATGCTGCCGATTTGCTCAAACTCAAAGCCATGCTCGAAGCAAAGCTCGAGCCGAATGCTGACTGACCCATCCGACGAAAGGAGAAGCCCCATGACGGTACATGAACTCTACCGAGCCCTCGATGAAAAGATTCCCGCAGCGCTTCGCTGTGACTGGGACAACGACGGACTGATATGCGAGCCTGACCCGAACAGGAAAGTGAACAATCTGCTCTTCACCCTCGACGTGACCGATGAGGCGATCGAATATGCTGTGGAGATCGGCGCAGATGTGATCGTTTCGCATCATCCGATGCTCTTCCGTCCGATCAAAGCGGTGAATAGCGGAAATCTCGGAGGACATAAGGTCATCGAGCTTATCAAAAACAACATCGCCGTTTTTTCCTTCCACACTCGGCTTGACCGCATGAAGGGCGGGGTCAATGATTTGCTCGCGGAAACGCTCGGACTGACCGAGCTCGAGGTCTTCGGCGACGAAGAGACCCCTGACATCGGACGCATCGGAATCGTAGCGGAGACCACGGTCGCTGAATTTGTCGAACGAGTGAGCGATCTGCTCGGCACACCTGCCATTCAGACGGTCGATTTGGGGAAGCCTGTTCGCTGTGTGGCAGTCGTCGGCGGCGACGGAAAGGATTATATTCCCGATGCCAAGGCAGCAGGCGCAGACCTCTACCTCACAGGCACACTCTCCTACAACAGCATGGTGGATGGAGCCGATATGGGATTGCAGCTCATCGAAGCGGGTCACTTTTACACCGAAGCGCCCGTTATGAAGCGTCTGGGCGAATGGGTGAGCGCCCTTTGCCCGAGCGTAAGATGCAGTTACTTTGACAGCAATCCCGTGAAGTGGCAGAAATAGCAGTAGACAAATGCAGAATACTGCGTTGAAATAGAACATTACAGCATAAAAGGAGGATATACTTTTGATTATACAGTTAGAAGAAGCAAAAATCAAGCTCAGAGGGATGCGCAAGGACCTCGAAGAACTCGCAGAACAGCTTCGCATTGAGGAAGCCAAGACCAAGATCGCCGAACTAGAGGAGCTCACCTACGATCCCAATTTCTGGAGTGATAACCAGCGCTCGAGCAAAATTTTACAGGAGATTAAACAGCTCAAGGATAAGGTCGAGTGTTACAACAAACTGAACGACCTGCTTGAAGATACGCTCTCGCTTGCGGAGCTTGCCATTGAGGAGAATGACGAATCCTTCACAGACGAGGTCGTCGCAGGCGTAAATGAGGTCGAGAAAACCGCTGAGGAAGAACGCCTTGCTGCACTGCTGACAGGCGAATACGATGCGCTCAATGCCATCGTGTCCTTCCATCCGGGCGCAGGCGGTACCGAGGCGCAGGACTGGGCGCAGATGCTCTACCGTATGTACACCCGTTGGGGCGAGCGCCACGGTTATACCGTGAAACTGCTTGACTGGCTCGACGGCGACGAAGCGGGCATCAAGAGCGCAACCATCATGGTCGAGGGCATCAATGCTTACGGCTACCTCAAGAGCGAGAACGGCGTGCACAGATTAGTGCGTGTATCGCCCTTCGACGCATCGGGCAGACGGCAGACCTCCTTTGCATCGGTCGAGGTTATGCCCGAATTCCAGGACGACGGCACGATCGAGATCAGAGACGACGAAATCGAAGTCACGGCGCACCGTTCGAGCGGTGCGGGCGGTCAGCACATCAACAAGACCGACTCGGCGATCCGCATCGTCCACCTGCCCACTGGCATCGTAG
>CAYRQA010000176.1:0-3293 GCA_964426285.1 uncultured Lachnospiraceae bacterium
GTGTGGGGCAGAGCCCCACTTAAACCTTCAGCTCAGTTGCCACGTCACCTGCGTAGCAACGGTTGATCACGGGCTGTGCCACGTCATTGACGAATGCGATCGTCTGCGAGGGCGCTCTGCCGGTGTAGAGCTTGGGATCGAGCTCGGCTTCGATCTCCTCCTTGGTCACGGGGAAGGCAGGGTCAGCCGCGATGCGGTCGATCAGATCGTTTGCACCACCCTCGAGACGAACCTTGCGGGCTGCGGCGTGCGAATGCTCGCGGAGCAGCTCGTGCAGTTCCTGACGGTTGCCGCCCTTCTTGACCGACATCATCATGATGTTCTCGGTCGCCATGAAGGGGAGCTTTTCCATCACGCGGCGCTCGACGACCTTGTCGTATACGACCAGTCCGCTTGTGACGTTGATGTAGATATTGAGGATCGAGTCGATCGCGAGGAATGCCTCGGCGACCGAGATGCGCTTGTTCGCAGAATCGTCGAGCGTTCTTTCGAACCACTGCGTGCCTGCGGTGAAGGCAGGATTGAGCGAATCGGCGATGACGTAGCGCGCCAGTGCGCAGATGCGCTCGCTTCTCATCGGGTTGCGCTTGTAGGGCATTGCCGACGAGCCTATCTGATTCTTTTCGAAGGGCTCTTCCATTTCCTCGAAGGACTGGAGGATACGCAGATCGTTCGCAAACTTATAAGCCGACTGTGCAAATCCGCTCAGTACCGACAGGAAGTATGCGTCTACTTTACGGGAGTAGGTCTGTCCCGACACGGGCACACAGCTCTCAAAGCCCATGTCCTCTGCGATCAGCGCTTCGAGCTTCAGGATCTTTTCCTCGTCGCCCTCGAAGAGCTCGACGAAGGATGCCTGCGTGCCTGTCGTGCCCTTGCTGCCGAGCAGCTGCAGGCGCGAGAGCTGATACTCGAGGTTTTCGATATCCTGTACGAGTTCGTACATCCAGAGGGTCGCACGCTTGCCGACGGTGGTCAGCTGTGCGGGCTGGAGGTGGGTGTAAGCAAGACAGGGCATATCCTTGTACTCGATCGCGAACTCGGAGAGATTCTTGAGCACCTGTGCGGCTTTTTTGAGCACGATCTGCGATGCTTCGCGCAGAATGATGACGTCGGTGTTGTCCCCGACGTAGCAGGAGGTCGCACCGAGGTGGATGATGCCTGCCGCCTTGGGGCACTGCAGACCGTATGCGTATACGTGGCTCATGACGTCATGTCGAACGATCTTCTCTCTTGCCTCAGCATCGGCAAAGTTGATGTCCTCTGCGTGCGCTTCAAGCTCTGCGATCTGCTCGTCGGTGATGTCCAGACCGAGCTTCTGCTCGGCTTTTGCCAGCGCGATCCACAGTCTGCGCCAGCTCCTGAACTTGAACGCCTCCGAAAATGCATACTGCATCTCGGGCGATGCATATCTGGTCGAAAACGGCGATATGTATTTTTCTTTTTCTTGCATTTTTGTTTTTTCTTGAGGGAACTTTTTGAAAAAAGTTCCCCGAGTTCGGTGCAACCGAACTCATGCTCCTATCAAAAACTTTTTATTGGCACCGCGAGTGCTCGCGGTGCGAGTGCTTTTATATGATCATTTGTTTGGTGGGCGGGAGGAGCAAGCCCCTCCCCTACCAAGGTTGAGCAATATTGCAGGTTAAATGCCTATTCCCAAACTTTTCCTGCGCCGCAAACATTTGCGGCGCTTATATAAAGTTCTTTGTCCAACTTTCTTTCAAGAAAGTTGGCAGAGCTCGAGACGGAGTCTCGAATGTGATTGAATTCTTATTTATTCTTATTGATCATGCGGTTCTGCACGGTGCCGGTAGCGAGGTCGACGTAGCGAACGTAGAGCGAGATCTTATTAAGTTCATCGAGGCTGTCCCAGATGTCGGTGGTGAAGGCATCGATGTCGTTGGGGATGTAGACGCGCTCGGGCTCGGTGCAAAAGGTGGGGATGGGGTTGCCGTCGCAGTGGTAGGTGTGGATGAAGTGACCGATACCGGGAAGCGATGCGTAGGAGTAGGTGAAGCGGTTGCAGGCAGAGCCGTCCGCATCGGCAGACTTCAGGATGCTCATCTTGTAGGTGAAATCCTGATGTCCGAAGGTCATCATACCGCTGATACGGGGGGTGAAGTTAGGCGCATCAGGCTCAAATTGACGCGTTTCGAGCGCTTCCTCGAAGGATTTGCCCTGCTTGAGGAAGTCGTAAACTGTATCGGTCTGGTCGCCGTTGGTCACGATCAGCTTGTTTTCGAAAACACGGATGGGCGAATAGATGATGAGCGAGGGATCTTCGACCTTGGATGCATCAAAGGGATGGATCACGACCTCCCCCTGTGCGGGCTTGTCGATGAAGACACGGTTGCGGCTGTTGGCACTGCGGCCCATGATAAAGTAAGCAGTGACCGCAGATCTTCCGTCGGCAGACTTGCCGATGATGATGCCGCGTCCGGGATAGGTGTTGACTTTGAGCAGTGATTCCACTGCGTGCGTTTCATATACGTTCATTGGTCTATTCCTTTCTGCTGTTCGCTTGGTGCGATCAGCCCTCGGCAAGCTCTGCCGATACTTGTTCTACCGCACGGGGCAGGATGATCCATTCAGCCTGCTCCATGACACGGCGCTGGAGCACTTCGGGCGTGTCACCGTCAAGCACTTCAACCGCCTTTTGCGCGATGATGCGTCCCCCATCGGGAATTTCGTTGACAAAGTGCACGGTCGCACCCGTCACCTTCACACCCTTCTCGAGGGCTGCAATGTGCGGTGCAAGCCCGTACATCCCCTTTCCGCAGAAGGAGGGGATGAGTGCGGGGTGCACGTTGATGATGCGTTCATCCCATTTCGCTGTGAACTCGGCGGAAAGAATGTTCATAAAGCCCGCGAGTACGATCAGATCGATCTTGTATTCGGCGAGTTTTTCGCTGATAACCGCCTCAAAGGCTTCCTGCGAACCGAGTTGTTTCTTCCATGCCACCGCACCGTCGATGCCGTGCTTTTGGGCACGCTCGAGGGCGTAGGCAGTGGGATTGCTGGCGATGACCAGTACGATCTCACCGCTGTGAAGGATGCCCGATTCTTGGGCATCGATGAGTGCCTGTAAATTCGTGCCGCCGCCCGACACAAAGACGGCGATTCTCGTTTTCTTTGCCATATCAGACGATCTCGATCTTGTCTTCGCCGCCGGCAATGATCTCACCGATGACATAAGCGTCCTCGCCGTTCGCCTTGAGAATCTCGAGCGCTCTCTCTACCTCGTTTGCGGGTACGACGATGCTCATGCCGACGCCCATGTTGTAGGTGTTGAA
>CAYRQA010000177.1:0-1702 GCA_964426285.1 uncultured Lachnospiraceae bacterium
AGCCAGTACCTGGCAGGGATGGCAGTAGTCGGTCAGACCGTTGATGATCGGAATTGAGCCGTATTTGGCGAGGTCCTCGACCTCCTGCTGTTCGAAGGTACGGATCATGATGCCGTCGAGGTAGCGCGAGAGCACGCGTGCGGTGTCCTGCACGGGCTCACCTCTGCCGATCTGGGTGTTGGTCGAGGCAAGGAAGAGCGCCTGACCGCCGAGGTCGTGCATACCGACTTCGAAGGATACACGGGTACGGGTGGATGATTTCGAGAAGATCATGCCGAGCGTCTTGCCCTTGAGCAAGTGGTGCTCGATGCCGTTGCGCTTCTCGAACTTGAGCTGATCGGCAAGATTCAGCACCTCAAGGATCTCTTTGGTAGAGAAATCCATCAGTTTCAGCAAATGTTTCATGATTTTCGCCTTTCTTGGAAACTTATCGCATTAGGGGCTCCGCCCCTAAGACCCCGCGAGCTTTCTTGAAAGAAAGCTCGGCAAAGAACTTTAACAATAGGATTTTTATATTATCGAATCGATATTTTGCCGATGTTGATTAACACCTCGTAGGGCGGGGGCTTGCTCCCGCCGCTACAAAGGATTTATGCATACTCCATTGTTACGGTAAACCGCTCGAAGACGGTGGGAGCAAGCCCCGCCCTACGAGGAATTTATGTTTATACTATTATAGATTCGAAATTTTGCCGATATTCCCGATTTTATACAAACATCGTGCCGATGCCTTCATCGGTGAGCGCCTCGATGAGGATCGAGTGGGGCACTCTGCCGTCGATGATGAAGACACGCTTGACACCGCGTCGGATCGCCTCTACACAGCAGTCGACCTTGGGGATCATTCCGCCCGAGATAATGCCGTCACGCATGAGCTGCGGTGCATCCGAGACGTAGATTTTCTCGATCAGCGAGCTCGGATCGTCCTTGTCGCGAAGGATGCCCGCGATGTCGGTCATCGTGAAGAGAGCTTCCGCCTTCAGGCAGCCTGCGATGCGGGCGGCGGCGGTGTCTGCATTGATGTTGTAGACGTTGCCTGCCTTATCGTAGCCGACCGTCGAGATGACGGGAATGCAGCTCTTTTCGAGCAGATCGTCGACGATCGCGGTGTTCACACGGGTGATCTCACCGACAAAGCCGAGGCGAGGGTCCTTCTGAACCGCTTCGATCAGTCCGTCGTCCGCACCCGAGATGCCGACAGCGCGGCAGCCTGCATTGCAGAGCAGGTTGACGAGCGTTTTGTTGACCTTGCCCGAGAGCACCATCTGTACGATCTCTGCCGTTTCCTTGTCGGTGACGCGCAGACCGTCGATGAAGACGCTCTCCTTGCCCATTTTCTTCATCGTCTCGGAGATCTCGGGACCGCCGCCGTGCACCAGCACGATCTTGACCCCGACCAGCGAAAGCAGGGCAAGATCGCCCATGACTGCTGCCTTCAGCTCCTCGTTGATCATGGCGTTGCCGCCGTATTTGATGACGATGACCTTATTGATGTACTTCTTAATGTAGGGCAGTGCATGAATGAGCACTTCCGCCCTCTGTGCATTGTTCAGTTCCATTATAATCTCCATTGGGGCTCTGCCCCAAACCCCGGCAAGGGCTCTGCCCTTGCATCCCGCCAAGAAAACATAATTAAAAAATATGTTTGAAAAACAAAAAAAAAATAAAAAAATATTTATTTAAAAAACAGTATTGGTTAATT
>CAYRQA010000177.1:1712-3287 GCA_964426285.1 uncultured Lachnospiraceae bacterium
AAACCTCGGCAAGGGCTCTGCCCTTGCATCCCACCAAGAACCTTTTTGAAAAAAGGTTCTTGGAACTCCAAAAACTTTTGAAAAATCTTGATTTGTACAACCGTTTAGGGCTTATTTTGTAGGGACAGGCGTCCTCGACTGTCCGCTCAGGGGGCTTTGCATACTTTATTTGGAAATCTTTTCCTTCACATATTCAATCTGACTTCTCACCGACTCAACCGAAGTTCCTCCGAGCGAGGTGCGCTTGTTCACACAGACCTCCAGCGAGATCGCATCGTAGATATCTTCCTCGAAGAGCTCGGAAGCCGCCTTGTACTCGTCGAGCGTCATCTCCTCGAGCGTCTTGTTCGAAGCGATGCAGTCGGCGACCAGCTTGCCCGTGATCTTGTAAGCCGAGCGGAAGGGCATACCCTTTTTGGTGAGGTAATCGGCAACGTCGGTGGCATTGATGAAGCCCTTTGCGGCGGCGGCACGCATATTCGCGGGCTGCGGACGCATGGTCGCGACCATTGGTGCGAAGACCGACAGCGACATGATCAGCGTATCGACGCTGTCGAAGATCGCTTCCTTATCTTCCTGCATATCCTTGTTGTAGGCGAGGGGAAGACCCTTGAGCATGGTCAGCGTTGCCATGAGATTGCCGTAAACACGGCCTGTTTTGCCTCTTACCAGCTCAGCCATGTCGGAATTCTTCTTCTGCGGCATGATCGACGAGCCTGTCGCATAGGCATCGTCGAGCTCGACGAACCTGAATTCCCAGCTCGTCCAGAGGATGATCTCCTCGGACAGCCTTGACAGGTGCATCATCAGCGTCGCGAATGCGGCTTGCAGCTCGATGCAGTAGTCGCGGTCGGACACACCGTCGAGCGAGTTGCGCATGACACCGTTCATGCCGAGCGCCTTCGCGACCATTTCACGGTCGGTAGGGTAGGTCGTACCTGCCAGCGCACAGCATCCGAGCGGCGATACGTTCATTCTTGCGACTGCATCCTTGATGCGGTCGATATCGCGCAGGAGCATCATCGCGTACGCCATGAGGTGATGTCCGAAGGTGATCGGCTGTGCTCTCTGCAGGTGCGTGTAGCCGGGCATAATGGTTGCCGCGTGTGCCTCTGCCTGTGATACGAGCGCTTCAAGCAGGTCGCCGACGAGCGCAATGATCTCACCGCACTTGTCTCTCATGTAGAGCCGCAGATCGAGCGCGACCTGATCGTTTCTGCTTCTCGCGGTATGCAGACGTCTGCCTGTATCACCGATCCTCGCGGTCAGCTCCGATTCGATGAACATATGGATGTCCTCGCCGCCCGCCGAAAAATCGAGTTTCCCCGATTTCAGATCGTCGCGAATGCTCGACAGCCCGTCGATGATGGTATCGACGTCGCTCTGCGCGATAATGCCTGTCGCACCGAGCATCGTCGCGTGCGCAATACTGCCTTTGATATCCTGCTCGTACATACGGCAGTCAAAGGGCAGGGAAGAGTTGAAATCATCGGCAACCTGATCGGTCGCCCCGGCAGACCGCCCTGCCCACATTTTTTCTGACATGGTATCTCCCTTGGGGCGCTGCCCCAACCC
>CAYRQA010000178.1:0-3284 GCA_964426285.1 uncultured Lachnospiraceae bacterium
TCTCCCCTTAATGTGCTTTTTGCAGACTTTTTGCACAAGCAAAAAGTCGAAAGACGGTGACTAAAATTCAACTCCCACGGCAAAAGCCGCGGGAGTTGTTTCTATTTCAGCGCATTTCTGCTTTAGTCAGCCGATACTGCATCTTCGGGGATGGTGACGCTGCCCTTGAATTCAACGGTAATAGTCGAAGCGACACCGTTTTCATCTTCGGCGGTGATCACGTAGGCATCGCCTGCCTCTTCGATTTCGATGTTCAGCAGCTCAGGGATCAGCTCGGTCAGCCACTCTACGGTGACCACTTCTGCTTCGTCAACGGGAGCGTAGTACCAAGTGCCCTCCAATTCCATATACGCGAGGCATTCATCGCCGACCTCGTAGTAATAGGTCATACTGTCGCTGCCGTCGCTGATAACTTCCTTGATCTTGTTGCCGTCGTAGACGAGCTCTATAATGAAGCCGTCTTCGTCGATCTTAACGGTCAGCCAATCGGCTGCCTTCATGTCGTCGATCAGCTCGTCGAGCGTCTTTTCGGTTACAACGGGGGGATCGTCGTCGGGATTCTCTTCCTTAACGGTCGTTGTAACGTCGGGGGCGGGGGTGTCATCGGGATCGTTATCATTCTCATCGGTGGTGGTGACGTCGACGATTTTGTCCTCGTCTTCATCCTCATCATCATCGTCATCGGGTGCATCTGTGTTGCACGCAACGAGCGATGCCGAAATGAGCAGTCCCGCCATCAGCAGGGCAAGGTACTTCTTGAACTTTTTCATAGTTTTCTTCCTTCTTTCATGTTTATTGAAGTGTATCCCGAAACGGGATATATAAATTATACCAAATTGGTATAATAATGTCAATAGAAATATTGATATTTTGGAGAAAAAATGCGCCTGAAGGAACTTAGAAAGCAGAGGAAGATTACGCAACTAAAGCTTGCGGTTGATCTGAACATGAATCAGAACAGCATCAGCCGTTACGAGACGGGCGAGCATGAGGCGGATTATGCCACGCTCATAAGGCTCGCCGATTATTTCGACGTATCGATCGATTATCTGCTCGAGCGGACCGACAATCCGAAAGTGAATAGATAAATGTAACCGCCCCAAACGTTGGATTTGCGTAGTCCAACGTTCGGGGCGGTATGCCATTTCCGCGCGACAAGAATTTGTCGCGCTTTATAAAAGTTCTTGGAGGTGTCGGAACCTTCTTTCAAGAAGGTTCCGACCGGGGTTCAGGGGCAGCGCCCCTGACGGGATCAAAGGGCTGAGCCCTTTGCGAGCCACCCTTCCAGCCCTCTTGCTACCTCGCCGAGTGTGCCCTCCTTGAGGGGGGACTTCATGCCGACCGCTTCGATCAGCCCGACGAAGGTCTTGGTGCCGCCGAGCTTCACGAAATCGAGGTAGGTCTGCCATGCTTTCGACTGATCTCTCAGGAAGAGGTCGAAGAACTCGAGCGACATCGCCTGCGCCATGCAGTAATCGATGTAGTAGAAGGGGTAGAGGTAGATGTGGAGCTGTCTCTGCCAGCCTGCGCCGCGACCGTAGAAAGGAAGGTTGTCGAAATCGATGTAGGGACGGTAGATCTTTTCAAGCTTTGCCCATTCGGCATTGCGCTCCTCGGGCGTGAGCTCGGGGTGAGCGTAGACGATCTCCTGGAAATGGTCTACCATCGTGCCGTAGGGAAGGAAGATGAGCGCATCTGCCGCGTGCGCGCGCTCGTATTTGGCGGTATCCTCCTTGAAGAAGAGGTGGTGCCAGGGGGAGGTGAGGAATTCCATCGTCATCGAGTGGGTCTCGCATCCCTCCATCGAGGGCTGTCGGTTTATCGACCAGTCGATGGTTTTGTAGGACATGAATGCCGCGAAAGCGTGTCCCGCTTCATGGGTGAGCACGTCTACGTCGTCTGCCGTGCCGTTGAAATTCGAGAAGATGAAGGGGCAGCGGTAGTCGGCGATCTGCGTACAGTAGCCGCCGGGCGCTTTGCCCTCCGTGGCGACCACGTCGAAGAGGTCCATGTCGAACATCTGCGCAATAAATTCAGCCGTTTCGGGCGACATCTCGGTGTACATTTGCTTGCCTGCGGCGAGCAGTTCCTCGGGCGTGCCCTTGGGGGTGGGGTTGCCGTCGGGGAAGATGAAGCCGTTGTCGTAGAACTTGAAATCATCAACGCCGATGCGCTCTTTCTGCTCGTCCTTGATCTTGTTGACCACGGGGACGACGTCCTCGATGATCTGACGGCGGAAGGTGGCGACATCAGCGGGACCGTAGCAGTTGCGCTGGCGGCGCAGGTAGCCGAGCTCAACGAAGTTCTCGTAGCCCAGCTTTTTCGCCTGTTCGGTTCGGTTTTTCACCAGTTTATCGAAGATTTCATCGAATTTCTCGCGGTTTTCGTCGAAGAAACGACCCTCTGCCTCGACTGCCGCTTTACGAACGGCACGGTCGGGCGATTGCTTGTAGCTGCCGAGCTGTGCAATGGTGACTGCCTTGCCGTCGAAGTCGATCTTCGCCGATGCGTAGAGCTTCTGATACTCGGAGGTGAGTGCGTTCTCCTCCTGCATGAGCCCTACGATCTCGGGCGAGAAGGATTTGATCTGCATCTCGGTGTTGATGAAGCTGACCTCGCCGAGCGCTTGTTCCAGCTCGGGACGGAACTTTGAGTTCACCATCGCGAGCGCTAACAGCTGGCTCTTCTCGGATAGGCGGGGCGATACCTCGTCGTAGAAGGCTTGCTCTGCTTCGTAGAAGGGGTCTCGTGTGTCGATCGAGTAGCGGATATAAGCGATCGTGCCCATGGTTTCGAAGGTCGAGGATATCTGCTCGACCTCCCGCAGGATATCGAGCTGCTCCTCGGCAGAACCCGCCGCTTCAAATCGCTTGGCAGCATCCTCCAGATCGCTCAGCAGTGCGTCCACATCGGGCCGCTTGTACGGCATCTCATTGAATTTCATAATTTTATCTCCTTTAATTATTGTATTTGGGGCTTTGCCTCAAACCCCAGCCGCTTTCTTGAAAGAAAGCGGCGCAAAGAACTTTATTAAGCCAAATGGCAAGCCATTTGGCGGGATGGGTTTAAGGGGATGGTTTCACCAATCTTTGGTAGGGAAGGGGCTTGGGAATATAACTGCTTGCCCGGCAAGAATCTGTCGGGCTGTTTAAAGTTTTTGCGGGTTCTTAGGGTGCTTTTTTCAAAAAGCACCCTAAGCGGGTTCCAAGGGCAGAGCCCTTGGCTACTTCAAAAACTCGATCGCTCTCTCCACGCTGTTGACGGCGGTGCCGAGGGGCTCATCC
>CAYRQA010000179.1:0-3269 GCA_964426285.1 uncultured Lachnospiraceae bacterium
AGTCCTCTACTTGGGCTTTGCCCAAGTAGTAAAACCTTCAAAAACTTTTTGGAAATGACTTGTTTTTCATTCCCCCAAAAATCATGAATAGTTTTTGTCTACGCTTTGAAGAGGACTTCCGAAAGGAAGTCCTCTTTGTTTTTTATTCGCTTTGTCTCATAATATACTCGCTGACCATGCATTTGTCTTTGCTCAGCACGAATGCGGCGGAGAGCATCAGATAAGCCGCCATGCCGCGATAGGCGTTGATCTTGTAGCCATCGCCGCCTTGATTTTCGCGCGCGGAAACGAACTCGATGATCTCGTTTTCCATGAAAAGAAGCAACAGCTCGTTAAGTCTTGATAATTCGATGCCGCTCTTCTCGATCAGCTCGGCTTTGGAACAAAACAGATTGGTGTCGAGCATGGAGATCAGCCGGAATTCTTCGGGCGAGACAAGCTCGGAGAGCAGTGAAAAGGTCTGCTCATCCACCTTCGTCAAATGCGATTTGATTGAATTTTTGACCACGCAGGCGATCCCGTCGTCGTCCCATATCTTCATGCCGTATTCACTGCAGATGCGCAGATTCCCCATTTCCTTGTCGCGCTGTTGATGCTCCTTGCTTCCGACTTCGATGAAATAGACGCCCTTCCACATCTGCCAAAGATCGTCGCCGAGATCCCGGTGTGCGGGATAGTCGCGTTCATTCTTCGCCCAAATGAATTCGTCGGCGATCTGCTCGATGCGCGAGGAGACTTTTTCGATATTATCGGAGTTCTCGGTCTCGAGCAGAATGTCGAGCGAAAGCCCGTAAATATCGGCGAGCGACTTGAGGTTGAAGCAGTCGGGCAGACAGTCGCTGTTTTCCCGTTTCGAGACCGCCTGCGGGGAGATGCCCATGCGGGCGGCGACCTCTTCTTGCGTAAGTCCCAGATTCATTCGGTGATTCTTCAGTTTTGTGCCAAAGGCTTGAATGTCTAACATAGGCTCAGTCCTTTCGGTAAGATATGCCGGTGATCACTCGGTACTTACAGTATAGCATATGATTTCGCAACTTGCAATAGTATTTTTGTAGAGCGATTGCACAAAAACGCAACTACAGGTTGAGCGATTGTGGTGGGAAGATGTTTGGGAAAAATAAACAAAAAATATTGAAAAACATTTCAAAAGCCTATTGACAAACACGAAATGGTATGCTATAATGAAGATGCAAAAGGGAAGAGGAACAAGACAAACAAAAGTCACTCTACCTGATTTGGCAATTATATACAAGGAGGATTCGAACATGAAGTACCAGAGAACTAAAAACCTGATAAGAGGCAAAAGAATCTTTTCTCCGGGCGTCTTCTCCATGACAGCCAAAGAAAGCACTTACCCATTCGTTGACAAAACCCGCACCATGACAGGGAGGGTCTCGGAAAATATTTGATCAGAGCATCTTCTGAGCCCTGCAAAAACTGACCTTCTCCCATCGGCAGACGAACTTCCTTGTTTGACGAATGACAAGTAGCCTAAACTGAAGCCGTCTGGACGAGAGAGATGCCGCAAGCCGGAAGGTGCTGGTTTCCCGAAACGGGAATCAAGTGAAATGCAAAATTGAATAATGAGTAGAATAGAAAATTGAATTAGTTGGCAATGGCAGCCAAATATAGTCATGATACGAACGAACACTCTGCCTGAAGGGAGTGAGGTCCATCCTACCGATGTAGACCATCCCAATTTGAAGTAAGTTTGCGGATGTGTACCACCGGGATACGAATGACGAAAAATCCTATGAATCTAACAGGAGATCCGGCCCAATGAACTAGATTGAATTTCTGAACGAAAAAATCTAAACAGGAGATATGGTCCGATGCACTAGATAAGTTTTTCTTAAAAGAAAATCTATATAGGAGATATAGTCCAATGTATTAGTATGATTTAGATAGATTCACAAATCAAACAATAACTTGAACTAACGGGGGATCGCAGCAATGCGATCCCTTTTGTGTGTGCTGATCGAACTCAATCAAAAACGGCAGGGAATACACCCTGCCGTTTGGCGTTAGTTTGTCTATGCGTCCTCATCCTCGTCCGCAGCCGAATCGTCCCCGTACCAACGATCGCAGATCGCGTCGGCTTCCTCATCGCCGATCTCTTCCTGATCGATGGTCGCGACACCATTTCGCACGACGGTGTGGATCTTGAGCTGAAAATCCATGTAATAGGTGATATGCTCGTAGTCGGAGGGAGGAGCGGCGTTAACATATTCGATCAGCGCCTTGGCTGCCTTCTTTGCGAACATTCCCGTTTTGTCTGCACCGATGTGGATCTCGCCTACATTGTACACGGTGAGATAGACCGAACGACCGTTGTCGGCAGTGGCTTTGATGACATAATTAAAGGAATACTCGCTTGTGAGCAGGGGTTCGCCGAAAACAGCTCGCAGTTTGCCCTCCAGCAGGGTTGTACGGTACCAGCGTTCCGTCGGATCTCGGTATTCTGCGTTCTTCCGTAATCTGTGTTATGGCTTCACACCTACGCTTTTTGTCTGTCACAAAAGGAAGCACACCGGCAATATAAGTAAAATGCTCGTATGCAAATTTACGGCTCTGCATATCTAAATCGTTTAAATCGGGGAGAGGGACTAATACATCATCGGAGCAGGTGATAAAATCCGCTACACATATACAGCGTAACATAATAAGGCGGTTGGAATATACCGTCTTTAAAATCATTCATGGTGTGTCATTAGAGTACACCCAAACGAAAGAATAAAATAATATGTCAATTAAATGTGTAATTGGCTTTTGAAATATTTCATTATTTGATGATATTTAAATGAAATACAGGAGGAAACAAAATGTTAATTGGTTACCGTTATTTGTTCTTTCAATAACTCTACTATATCTAATTGCTGATTTTTTGCCTTCAGCACCAAATTCTCAATTGATCACTAACCCCCAATCTGTAACACCATGGCGCAACCAGTAAAGCCGGGAAGCATCCAACAGTTTCACGGTCAGCGGCTTTGTAAGAAATTTTCGATTAACGCATTCTCTGACCATTAGATCATTATCGGATTTGACGCATACGAAATCGGAGGTATATTCACCGATAGACAAGCCATCCATCGGAAAATTGCAGCAAAATTCTTTTATTTCTTCGCTTTCCTGCAAAATATCCGCATAAGCGTATTGGATAGAGCAAGGCGGGGGTATTTGTCATATTTCGGATAAAACAGATAACCAAAAATATGCATTAAGTCCTGTTGAGATCAATAACAGTATTGGTATGACAGATAAGCGTT
>CAYRQA010000180.1:0-3155 GCA_964426285.1 uncultured Lachnospiraceae bacterium
GCTTACGGCAAAAACAAATCCGATCCTGTCCGTTGTTCTCTTCGGTGAATGCCACGAACCAAGAAAATGATTCATCAAATACATATACGCTGTCCGGAAGTGCAACGGGGCTGTCGGGTGTGGCATTCATTTGCCTCGTTTCCCCGTTCCAGCTTTCCCATATCAGCTTCGGCAGGCAGCTCGCTTTCGCTTTATAGACAAAGTGTTGCCAATCAGGACGGTCAAAGGGAGGCACCTTCGGACGCTGACTGTCGCGCTCATAGTAAAAAAAAGGTCGAACATGAACAGTACAGTATCGTGGGTCTCGAGGCGCCGCAGTCCATCTTCCTCCGAAATCGGTACAGTATCCGTCTTGCCACGATCATATAAGAATTCCCACAAAAAGCCTTTGTAATAGGGCAGACCGTCTCTGTATGTAACCTTTTCGATATGCTCGTGATATATATTCGGGACTTTGCGGACGAATGCCTGTATAAATGCGTTTCTGAATTCATCGCTTTCGCTTTGCCCGATCGGTTCGATTGGCAGAGGCGGCTCCGAAGTGTGCATATTGATCGTTCCATCCTTTCATTCTTGTGTTTTTTACCCAATCCGACCTCATTTTATCACCAAAATGTGTGAGTGTCAATAGAAATAGCCCTAAAATGCACTTTTTTCGCGAAACGCACTTGACAAACGCTCTTTTTTACTGTAAAATATACTCGAAGCATTTTGCGAAAGGAGAACGCCATGCTCATCGACGTAAAAAATCTGCTCAAAGAGCAGTCGGGTCGGCTCGATTTCGACTATATGACCCCCTCCCCCGAGCATTTCGACGACATCGAGTTTACGGGCGACACCCATATTACGGGGTACGTCCTGAACCAGGGCGGCTACCTCTCCCTCTCCGCTGATGCGACGCTTCCCTTCCGCACCCATTGCGCGAGATGCTGGAAGGACGTCGAAACGCAGTTCTCCCTGCACTTCGACAAGTCGCTCGCCGTCAAGAATACGCTCGAGAACGAGGACAATGACGACTATCTGATCATCACCGACAATAAGGTAGACCTCGATACACCACTCCTCGAGGCTGCCGTGCTCGAATTCCCCTATACCTTCCTCTGCAAAGAGGACTGCAAAGGGCTCTGCAACAAGTGCGGAAAAGACCTCAATGAGGGTGAATGCGGCTGTCCAAAAAAAGAAATTGATCCAAGGCTCGAGATTTTAAAAAAACTACTTGACAAATGAAAAAAAATGCGCTATACTGTGTAAGTATGTTGAAAGATTAACTGGAGGTGTAGATTCATGGCAGTACCGAAGAGAAAAGTATCGAAGGCAAGACGCGATAAGAGACGCTCGAACAACTGGAAGCTCGAGGCGCCCGGCATTCACAAGTGCTCCAAGTGCGGCGAATATGTTTTGTTCCATAGAGTTTGCAAGAATTGCGGCACATATAAGGGCAAGGAAATCGTTAAGACCGAGGCTTGACTTTGAAAAGCAGTGAGGGCGTGTTTTCACGCCCTTATTTTCTTACAAACGCAAATTTCTGTGAAGGGGGAGAGGTATGGTCGCCATTCAATCGGTGGAAAAGGGCTCGCTTGCCGAAAGGGCGGGCGTGCAGGCAGGCGACATCCTGCTCAGCGTCAACGGACACGACATTGCCGACGTGCTCGACTACCGCTTTTATCTGATCGACCGTTCGCTCACCCTACTGCTGCACAGAGGTCCCGATCTGGTCACGGTCGAGCTGAAAAAGGGCGAATACGACGACATCGGGCTCGAATTCGAGACCTATCTGATGGACCGCAAGCAGACCTGCCGCAACAAGTGCATCTTCTGCTTCATCGACCAGCTCCCGAAGGGGATGCGCGATACCCTCTACTTCAAGGACGACGATTCGCGGCTCTCCTTCCTCATGGGCAACTATGTCACCCTCACCAACATGAGCGATCATGACATCGACCGCATCATCGCCATGCACATGAGCCCGATCAACATCTCGGTGCACACCACCTCCCCCGAGCTTCGCTGTAAGATGCTCTCTAACCGCTTTGCGGGCGACAGTTTGCGACATATGCGGCGCCTTGCTGAGGCAGGCATCGCGATCAACGCGCAGATCGTCCTCTGCAAATCGGTCAACGACCGCAGCGAGCTCGATCGCACGATGAACGATCTGAAGGCGCTCTACCCTGCCCTTCAAAGTACAGCGATCGTGCCCGCAGGACTGACCAAATACCGCGAGGGGCTCTATCCGCTCGAACCGTTCTCCGCCGAGGAGGCCGGGGCAGTGATCGATCAGGTCGACCGCTTCGCCGAAGGGTGCATGAACGAGCTGGGCACACGGCTCTTCTTCTGCTCGGATGAATTTTATCTCGAAGCGGGGCGTGCGCTCCCCGACGGCGGCTACTACGAGGGCTATCCGCAACTTGACAACGGCGTGGGGATGATCACCTCGATGCGGGAAGAGTTCGAGGATGCGCTTGAACACCTCGAAGAGGACTACGACACCTCGAAGGCGCTCAACTTCTCGGTAGCGACGGGTGTGGCGGCATACGATTTTATTAAAGGGATCACAAAAGCGCTCTGCGAACGCTGTCCCTATCTTGACGGCAAGGTCTACCGCATCGAAAACAAGTTTTTCGGTGAGCTGATCACCGTGGCGGGGCTGATCTGCGGATGCGACCTGTACGAACAGCTCAAGGATAAGCAGCTTGGCGAGAAGCTCTTCATCTCGTCCAATATGTTGCGGGACGGGGGAGACCTCTTCCTCGACGATACGTCACTTAGTGAGCTCGAAGAGAAGCTGGGCGTCGAGATCCTGCCCGTGGAAACAGACGGAGATGCGTTTGTGAAGAGTATTTTGGGTTAAGTGGATGGATGAGGTTTGGCGACAGAGGGTAAGATAGTTCTGATTCCCTGCTCAGTGAGAGCCGGATGCCGAGGACATCCGGTTTTGGGCGGGAAGGAACCATCTCAAACGCCGAAGTTTGCTTCCCGCCCAAGCCCACCCATCTTCCTTGGCTCATGGCTTGCCCGGGTATCACACATTTGAGCGACAAGTACTTGTCGCCCTCTATAAAGTTTTTGAAGTCCAGAAACTTTTTTTAAAAAGTTTCTGGCGGGGTCAAGGGGCAGAGCCCCTTGCGGGGTTTGGGGCAGAGCCCCAAATAGAATGG
>CAYRQA010000181.1:0-3035 GCA_964426285.1 uncultured Lachnospiraceae bacterium
ATGTTATTGCACAACTGTTTACTATGTTACTCTTGACACGTGAATCGCCCCTACAGGTTTGGTGTGGATGGCGAAAAAACGCTTCGAATGTTGGATGATCGAATCCTCCGGTCGAAGCGTTTGTCTGTTTTTACCCCATACACCCGCCGGTCTCGCTGAGCATATACTTGGCGAAGGCGACCGCGTCCTCCTCGCGCACCGTCATTGCTCCATCGCCCGTGTAGCATCGAAGCGCCTCTGCCACGATCGCATGGCAGTGCGCGGGCAGTGCACATAGTCCCCACTCACCGCCCGCCTTTTTCGAGAGCACGAGCGATTGCCGCAAATAGGCGAGCACACGGCACAAATTGAGCGTCATATACATCGGATTTTGCAAGATATCCTCGCGTGCGTGCTCGATGTCGAAGCGAATGCTGTCGATATAGTCGGCGCGCGGCACTGCGCCGAACACCTCACCGATCGGTGCGCCATAGAGCACCCGACCGTAATGGTTGATAATCGTGAAATGCGCCGCGAGATCTCTGTCACAGCCGACCACCTCGGCAATATAGCGTTCGGGCTCGCCCTTGATGCGGTCGAGGTAGGCGTTCGAAAAATGCAGTTCGTAAGGCGTTGGGTAGACGAAGGGGGTGCATACGGCGCGTCTGACGACGCTCAGCTCGAAGCCCTTGGCGGGAGCTTCGGCGTTCAGGCGCACGAATTCAGCCAAAAAGGCGAGCTTTACCCCATCGCCGAGCGGTCGATCGACGACGAGGATGAGGTCGAGGTCGCTCTTTTGCTCGTTGAAGCAGCCCATGACCGCCGAACCGTGCAGATAGATAACGACGAGGTTGTCTCCGAGCACCTCCTTGCTCATCGTGGTAAAGCGAGTAAGCAGATCATCGTATAGCATATTTGCCTCCCGAGAATGTTTTTTTATTTTATCACAAATAACGGTATTTTGCAAGCCGCTTCGGATGACAGCGCCCCCTTCCGCACTTTTTGCAATCGTTTACAGAATATTGTTGAAAAATCAAACAAAATGTGCTAAAATAAAGTGTAAATCACCTTGAAAGGCGAAAGATATGGAAAAATTCACCAATCCCATACAGCCGAGGGCGAACGACCCCTACGTCCTGCGCGACGGCGAGGGCTACCTCTATTGCTACTCACTGGGCAACGGCGTTGCGGTCACGCGCGCAGACAAACTGCACGAGATTGCACCGAAAGAGGGGGCGGCGGTCTACGTTGCGCCCGAGGACGGCGAGTGGTCGAAGGAATATTGGGCGCCCGAACTGCATAAGATTTCAGGTCGCTACTATATTTACGTGGCGGCGGATGACGGAAATAACGAACGTCACCGAATGCTGGTGCTCGGCGCGAAAAGTGACGATCCGACCGGCGAATACGAACTGCTCGGCAAGATCAGCGACCCGAGCGACAAATGGGCGATCGACGGCACTATCCTCAAGCACTCGGGCGAGCACTACTTCATCTGGTCGGGCTGGGAGGGCGACGAGAATATTGCGCAGAACCTCTACATTGCCCGCATGAAGAGCCCGACCGAGTTGGACGGTGGGCGCGTCTGTCTCTCCACCCCCGAGTTTGAGTGGGAACAGCGCGGCAGCGGCAATGGTCTGCCGACGATCAACGAAGGACCTGCCATCCTGCAGCGTGACGGTGCGACCTACCTCGTCTACAGCGCATCGGGCAGTTGGTGCGACGATTACTGCCTCGGAATGCTCGCTCTCGTCGGGGACGACCCGATGAAGATCGATTCGTGGGTAAAATCGGAGACTCCCGTCTTTGCCAAAGCCGAGGGCGCATACGGTCCGGGACATTGCTGCTTCACCACATCCCCCGACGGCAGTGAGGACTACATGGTCTATCACGCCAACGTCGAGGCTGGCACAAGCTGGGGAGGCAGAAGTCTGCGTCTTCAGAAGGTGAGATGGGTCGATGGCGCCCCGATCTTCGGCGAGCCCGCGAGGGTGGGCGAGGAACTGCCTCTTCCCTCGGACGGCTACAGCCTCCCGCACGGACGGATGCAGCCGAGCGGTTTTGCACAGTCGGTCGCGGCGGCGATCATTTCGCTGGCGGGGCTTGTACTGTTGATCGTCGGCTGTCTGATCGGACGGGAGCATATTGAGTGGTTTGTTCCGCTGATCGGCGTGGCGCTGATCGTTGAGCTCGTCTGGCTTTGGCAGTTGAACTGTGACTGGCTGGGCAAGTTTATCCTCACAAGTGACGGCATCCTCTGCACGAGCCCGCTTTCGGTGGACATCATCCTCCCGTGGGAGATGATCGTCGATGCCTGCTACCTGCCCGGCAACCCGTCCAAGCCGCACAGCGGTACCTTCTGTCTGCTGACCGAAAAGCGCACGCTTGCCGAGAAGCAAAAGCTCGAGAAGGCGCGCGTGAGCGAGAAGCTGATCAAGCTTGCCGACCGCGATGGATTGTGGGAAGCGCTCTCCGAGCGTCTGCCCGACGGCATCCGCACCGAGCTTGCCGACGAGCTTGCGCTTCACCAAAATGACGAGCCCTGACAATTTGTTACACCATCGGAAAAATTCGTTTATCTTCTGTTCATGTCTATCTATTATAATATTCTTGAGGTGAACAAAATTGAACGTCGCATTTTTCCTGCAGCCTAAAAGCATGGTTGCATATTTATTTAGTGATTACACCCTTCGCAAGGGACTTGCCCGCCTGAAGGAGAGCGGTTACACCGCACTGCCCGTTCTCTCGCGCGACGGCAAATTCCTCGGCGTGGTCAGCGAGGGCGATTTCCTCTGGTATCTCGCCGACCGCGATCTGCGTGCCGATGCCCTCGGCGATGCCAAGGTCGCCGACATTACACACACCGATCGCATGAAGCCCGTCCCTGTGACAACCTCCATGGATGACCTCCTTCGCACAGCTGCCGCTCAGAACTTCGTCCCCGTCGTCGACGATTCGGGCTCCTTCATCGGCATCGTCCGCCGCAGCGATATCATCCACTATTTCGCTAAGAATGTTAATGTAGAAACGCCTGTCGGCGTTTCGGGGATTTAAAA
>CAYRQA010000182.1:0-2989 GCA_964426285.1 uncultured Lachnospiraceae bacterium
GAATATTGGCGGCGTTCATCGAGCCCTCGGCATCGCCCGCACCGACGATCGAGTGCACCTCGTCGATGACGAGGATGATGTTGCCGAGTGCCTTGACCTCCTCGATCAGCCCCTTGATGCGGCTCTCGAACTGTCCGCGGAACTGCGTGCCCGCAACCAGTGCGGTGAGGTCTACGAGGTGGATCTCCTTGTTTTGCAGCTTGTAAGGCGCTTCACCCGAAGCGATCTTCTGTGCGAGCGCCTCGGCGATAGCGGTCTTGCCGACACCCGGCTCGCCAATCAGACAGGGATTGTTCTTCTGGCGGCGGCAGAGGATCTGCATCATGCGATTGAGCTCACGCTCACGCCCGATTACGCGGTCGAGCTTGCCCTCGCGGGCATCACGGGTGAGATCGGTGCAGTATTGCGAGAGAAATTTGCGTCCTTTGGGCGCTTTTGACTGTTTTGCACCATTTTCACCGCGATTCGGTCTGCCCGAACCGGGGTTGGCGGCAGAGCCGCCCTGTCCGGGGCCGCCGGGGAGATTGCCGAAGAAGGCAGGGGGCAGTCCCATGCCGCCGAAGAGCTTCTTGAAGTCGATCGGGGGCGTTTTGCCCATCGGAC
The DNA here is from genome assembly GCA_964426285.1 of uncultured Lachnospiraceae bacterium. Taxonomy (GTDB): domain Bacteria; phylum Bacillota; class Clostridia; order Oscillospirales; family CAG-272; genus CAKSQF01. The sequence continues at coordinate 604 of CAYRQA010000182.1, forward strand.
CCTCGCTCTCGTCGTCTTCTGCACCCTCGGGCAGTGCCTCGAGCATATTCTCCATCTCACCGTCCATGCGGTCGAGGTCGTCGTCCGACAGCCCCATGTTCTCGATGATGTCATTGACCGGCTTGATGCCGAGCTCCTTGGCACACTTGATGCAGATTCCCTCGTTGATGGTCTCCTTGCCGTCGATTCGGGAAATAAAAATGACGGCGACCCTTTTTTTGCATCTTGTACACATTTCCATAATGGGTAACAGTTCCTTTTCTGTGGTAGATTGACGCCTGATCGGGTAGGCAGATCAGAGCGAGAAGAGCATTTTGAAGAGATTATGGTCGAACATCCATCTTGCCACGACCGAGCCCTCGAATGCCTCGCCGGTGATCCAATCGAAGCTCGCGATGAGCAGCTCCGAGAAGGTGAAGAAGAAGATGGCGAGCAGCTGCGCATAGAAGAGACCGATGAGCAGACCCAGGATCAGACCGAGCAGCTTGTTTGCCTGCTTGAGCACGGGCAGGCGAAAGACGCGGTCGACGAACCACGCCACGAGCTTAACGGCGACCGAGAAGAGGATAAAGAGGATGGCAAAGGCGACGACCGAAGCGATGATCGAGGCGGTGATATCCGATCCGAGCATCTCGGAGAGGGTGCCGTCCGAGCCGTCATAGCCCGCCAGTGTACGGCCGATCGGTCCTTCGAGGGCAGGTGCAAGCACGGGCTGCGCCAGATAAGCGCAGACGAGCGCTACGAAAAAGCCTATGAAATTCAGCAGGCTTTTCATAAAGCCCCTTTTGGTGTAGATCACGATACAGATCGCGAGCACAGCCAGTACGATGATATCCAGCAGCATACTCATAGTCGTTGTCCTTTCAAATGGGTTTGGGATGGGGAGTTTTTTTCGAAAACCGCTTGATAAGCGTTTTTCTACAGTATATGGGAAAGGGAGGGGGTTATTTCACCTTTTCCCAGGTAGGGGTGAGCACGCGGGTGTAGCCGCAGAGATGGCAGAGGCCGCCGCCGACCAGTACGTTCTGCAAACGGCGGTCAGCCGTCCAGCGATAGAGCGTGCCCTCTTCGACCTTCCACGCAGTTTGGTCGCTTGCAAAGCAGAGGCTGCCTTCCGAGAGCGAGAGCGAGGTGATCGCTTCGTCGGCGGCATATTCACCTTCTTGTTTGCCCTTGCGGTCGAGCAGGGTCACGGTCGAGCGGTTGCTGTCCGAAGCCGAAGCGGTCACGACGGCGGCACCGCTTGCGTCTACACTATATTTTATCACATTTTGCCCCGAAAAGATATACTCATTGTAAACTTTTCCGTCTTCATCAAAAAATTTTATCCCCGAGCTTCCGCAGAGCAGAAATTCGCCGTCTTCGGTCCATTTGACCTGATAGGGGAGGGTGTCCTCGACGGTGAAGAGCAGATCGGGCTCGTCCGAATCGACCCGCAGGGTCATCAGTTCGGTGACGTAGCCGCTCTCGCCGCTCTGATAGGAGGCGATGAGCACTGTCTTGCCGTCGGGCGTGAGGTCCACCGAGGCGATATACTTGTTTTTCTGGATCTTGCCCAGCATTTTGAAGGCGCTGTTGTAGATGGTGACTACACCGAAGTATTCCTTGGAGCGGGATGCGATGGCGTAGACACCGCCGTCGGTGATCGCCACATCGGAAATGGGGTAGCCCGTGGAATCCTCGTACATCCGGCTGAAGGAGGTGTAGAGCGAGTAGTCGCCGTCTGCGCGGTCGTAGGCAAGCAGATACTTGTCGGACGCGCTCAGTGCGGGCGAGGTATAGTCGTGCTCCGAAGTGCAGGAGGAGCGCCCGCCCGCATCGTAGATGGCGAGCTTGTGTTCGTTTGCCACGACCAGCGAGCTCTTGAAGAGGGCGAAAACGTTCTCCTCGTCGCTGTCGTAGAGGATAGCGCCTGCCTCGTCGATCTCGGTTTTCAGCTCGAAATTGACGTTGCGCATCAGGTATCGGAAGTTTTCGACGGTGATCTCGTCCCTGAACAGGTTAAACATCCCGAAGAGGAAGATCACGAGCAGGAGCGTGCCCCCCCACCGTGTCCACCGATAGCGGCGTGCCAACACGAGGTAAGCCTCGTTCTGCACCTCGGGACCGAAGGCTTCCTCCTCGGTCACGTAGATTTCCTCCGAAAGCTCGGGGTCGAGCGCCACCTCTCTGCGCAGATCCGCGGAGGGCAGATCGCGCTTGTTCGAAGCGGCAGTATTGGTACGTGCGGCTTTCTTTTTTCGCTTTTTGCGCAGGTTTTTCAGCAATTGCGTTACGGTGATCTCGGACGATTTCTTTTTGTTCGGCATTTTCTGCTCCTTTCGGTGCGTGATAGGGGATTTCAAAGGACATCGTAGGGGCGATTCACGAATCGCCCGTCGTATGA
>CAYRQA010000183.1:0-2965 GCA_964426285.1 uncultured Lachnospiraceae bacterium
TCTTAAGAATCTTCAAAAACTTTTCTGAAGGACGACAAGTTCTTGTCGTCCACGGTGTCAAATTTTCACAAATCCTCGTAGGGACACCTTCGCCTTCGGCGAAAGTGGGGCTTGCTCCTCCCGATTTCGGGGGATGTGCTATTATTGGCCCTTAACTCCTCGCACGACCATGGTGATCGATACGTTGGTATTCCATTGCTTTTCGCCGCGCTCGTACTGCTCGATGCGCTTATCGTACTTCACATTAGTAAGGCGTTTCATTTCCTCCGCTTCCCCGACCGAGCAATGCTCGGGCATCATAGCAAGCACCGCGTCGATCGCATCAAGCGCCGTAAATCTGCCTGCATCGATCATATCATGCGCCATTTCGGACGAAAATTTGGAATTATCGGGGGGGGCAGATCGATCGTCGCATACCCCGTTCGAACGTCGCCGAAGCCGTATGTCTCCATTGCGAGCGGAAGCTCCGCTTCGCTCATCGGGTATTTGCAGACGGCGTACTTTTCCATCGAGTTGTCGAACTGCCCGACCTTTTTCCAAAACGCCTCTTCAAACGCATTGGATGCAAGACAGCTCGCTGCAACGTTGATTCCTCTTCGCGCGGACAAAACAAGGCATATTCCGCTTGGTCTCAGCACACGAAGCTGTTCGCCGTAGAACGCCGAGGGCTCGATATGCTCACTGACCGTGTTGGAGATCGTCACATCAAACGTGTGATTCGCGAAGGGCAAATCGGTCGCATCGCCCTCCATAAAGGTGATGCCTTCCTCGTGTTCACGGGCGAACCGAATGAACTCACTGTCGCGGTCGATCGCCGTGATCTCTGCCTTCGGATACCAACGACGGAGTGCGCCTGCCAGTGCCCCCGGACCGCATCCGATCTCGAGGATTTTGAGCGGCGCGTTTACATCAAGGTCAAACAGCGCCTTGTACTGCTCGGCAAAGAGATCGTCAAAGCGCAGTTTTCGTGTATAATACAAGGTGTTCGCGCCCTGTACGTATTTTGACCAAATGATGTTCATAGAAATTCTCTCTTTAAAAAGATTTCGGGTGGATGACAAAGGCTTTTTGAAAAATAATGATCGTTAATATGAAGAAGCGATTAACACCAAACTCGTAGGGACAGGCGTCCTCGACTGTCCGAAAACAAACGGTTTACCGTTATGATGAAATATGCGATAACCCTTCGACGGACAGTCGAGGACGCCTGTCCCTACAAAGGTAGATGTTGTTTTTCCAAATTCCTAACCTACCCAAGCGTCTTATAAAACGCCAGCGTCGCGAACGACCGTTCCACTTGATGAAGCAGGTACTTCTCGCACACCGCCGAGAAGGTCGCCTCGATGGTCCCGTCGACCTCGAAGGCAAAGAGCCGTTTCGACGGTGCGGCAAGCAGATAGCGCAGGAGGGGGAGGGTGTCGTCGAGCCAGATGCAGAGCGGCTTTTCTTCTTTCATCATGCAGTCGGTGCAGTAGAGACAGCCGTCGATCAGTGAAAGCGCCATCGAGCCGCCCTTTGCCGAGCATTCGCCGCAGACCGACAGGTCGGGCATAAAGCCGAGCAGTGAAGCGAGCCGCCACTCGAACACGCCTTTGATCAGCCAGAGCGCCTTTTGCCCGCCCGCGATGAGGTAGAGGCAGTTGAGGAGCAGGCTGAGGATTTGCCCTTGCTCGCTATCCTCGACCGTCACCGCTTCAGTGAGCTCGGTGAGATAGCTTGCCAGCGCAAAGCGCTCGATATCCTCGCGGATGGCGTAGAAATTCTCGATCAGCCTTGCTTCGATCAGGATGCGTTTGCCCGAGCGTTCGGTTAGAGTGAATTCGCTGTAGCAGAAGGGCTGGCAAGCCGCCATGCGGTGGCTTTTCACCGATCGAACGCCCTTTGCCGAGAGGGTGATCTTGCCCTCGTCGGCGGTGAGAACGGTCATCAGCCGATCGCTCTCACCCATATCGACCGTGCGCAGGATAAGCCCGCGCAGGGTAGCGTTTTCGTTCATAGCGTCCTCCGAAGGAGATCAGTCTTCCTTCTTGTTGAAGCCGAAGTCGCGGATGACAAAGTCGCTGTCACGCCAGTTTTCCTTGACCTTGACCCAAAGATCGAGGAAGACCTTGCCGCCGAAGAATGCTTCTATGTCCTCACGGGCATAGGAGCCGATCTTTTTGAGGGTTTCGCCGCCCTTGCCGATGAGGATGCGCTTGTGTGCCTCTCGCTCGCAGAAGATTTCGGCGCGGATGCGGAGCAGCTTGCCCTCTTCCTTGAATTCCTCGATCACGACAGCCGTGCCGTGCGGGATCTCGTCGTCCATCAGGCGCAGGATCTTCTCGCGGATGATCTCTGCGGCGATCTGTCGTTCGGGCTGATCGGTCAGCTCGTCCTCGTCGAAGATCCATTCGTCCTCGCGAAGCAGCTTTTCGGCTTCATCAAGCACGATCGAGGTGCCGTCCTGTTTGAGTGCCGAGATCGGGATGACCGAAGCAAAGTCGTAGAGCTGTGCGTATGCCGAGATGACCTCGCCGACGCGTGCGGCATTCGTGAGGTCTGTCTTGTTGAGCACAAGCAGAGCGGGCAGTCCGTCCTGCTGAAAGCGGCGGATGAGCTGTTGCTCAACGTCACCGGGCAGGTGTCCCGCATCGGCAACGAGGATGGCGGCATCAACGTCGCAGAGAGCGGTGTTCACCGTCTTGACCATGGCTGTACCCAGCTTGGTCTTGGGCTTGTGCATACCGGGCGTGTCGAGGAAGACGAACTGGCTTTCGCCTTTCGTCAAAATGCCCGTGATACGGGTGCGTGTGGTCTGCGGCTTTTTCGAAACGATCGCCACCTTTTCGCCAAGCAAGGTGTTGAGCAGGGTAGACTTGCCCACGTTCGGGCGACCTACGATGGCAAGAAATCCGATTTTATGCATGATTTTAGTAGTCCTTTCTGTTGTGTGTGGTGCTCTTTATGTGGGGCTCTGCCCCTGCAC
>CAYRQA010000184.1:0-2927 GCA_964426285.1 uncultured Lachnospiraceae bacterium
TGAGCCTACTGTTGGGTATATAAATGTAATTTGAGACCGATTTCAGCCTCCCGCTGAGAGGGAGGAAACCACTGGCGAAGCAAATGGTGGAAGGAGTAAACTTCAGCACAAAGACTCCCTCAGTCGACTTCGTCGACAGCTCCCTCAGAGAGGGAGCCTTTTGATGTCACCCGCCCGAAAAGTATTTTTCGGGCTATTCAAAAGTTTTTGAAGTCCAGGAACTTTTTTCAAAAAGTTTCTGGTGGGGTGCAGGGGTGAAACCCCTGCTCAAACCTCGAAATCCACGCAAGCCCTGTCGGTGCGGAGAGGGCGCATGAAAGCGCCGACGGCTTTGTGGTCGGGGTGGACGATATAGGTGTGCAGGTCATCGAAGCTGTCGAAGTCGCAGATGAGACAGAGGTCGTAGTTGGTCTGATCTGCGGCGGTCGAGTTGAGGGCGACCTGCTGGAAGCGAATCTGGGGGATGACGGCGGGGAGCTTTTCGAGCATCGCCTTGGTGAGTGCGAGGTTTTCTTCTTTGGAGCGACCCTCGGCTTCGTCTTTGAACTTGAACATGACAACGTGTCGAATCATAGGCGGTTCTCCTTTCGGAATTTTGGTGATTATACACATCCATTGTACCACAATTCCACCGATTTTGCAAGTGAGAATTGCAAGATTATCGAAAAAAATGCAATATTTACGAAAAAATCTCCGAGCCCGGTCAGCTCGGAGATCGGAGTGCGGAAAGCATGCTATTTCAAAGGGAGATTGTGCTACGGGCGACCAATGGTCGCCCCTACGGGGTTGTAGGTTTGCTTTACCGTCCCAATCGCCGCTTGAACTCGCCGTAGCCGAAATCGGTCAGCCGCTCAAGCCTGCCGTCGGCACAGCGCTTCCAGATGTTCGGGAGGGGCATACCGTTGAAGGTGTTGTTCTTGCAGGTCGAGTAGATCGCCATGTCGCCGAAGAGGAGCAGATCGCCCATGCATAACGGCTCGGCGAAGCCGTAGTCGCCGATCATGTCGCCCGCAAGGCAGGTCGGACCGGCAAGGCGGTAGGTGTACGCACCCTCGCACCCTTCATCTGCGCCGTAGAGGGGCGGCGTGTAGGGCATTTCGATCACGTCGGGCATATGACAGGCGGCGCTGACGTCGAGAATGGCGATCTGTGTCTTGCCATTCTGCACGATGTCGAGCACGCGGCTCGCGAGCCAGCCCGCATTCAGTGCGACCGCCTCACCCGGTTCGAGGTAGACCTCGACACCCCATTTGCCTTGTGCATGGGATATCAGCCGCTCGAGGCGGTCAATGTCATACCCCTCGCGCGTGATGTGATGACCACCGCCCATGTTGAGCCACTTCATTCGGGGCAGGATGTCGTCGAATTTCTCCTCGACCGCTTCGAGCGTGCGCTCAAGCGCGTCCGAATCCTGCTCGCAGAGCGTGTGAAAATGCAGTCCGTCGAGCAGTTCGATCAGCTCGTCGCTCATCTGCGAATCCCACTCTGCGCGCGTTACCCCCATTCGACTGCCCTCGGCGCAGGGATCGTAGATCGCGTGTCCCTCCTGCGTCGAGCACTCGGGATTTATCCGAAGTCCGACGCTTTTGCCGTGATCCCTCGCCTTTTTGCCAAACTTTTTCAGCTGCGCGGGCGAATTGAACACGATGTGGTCGGCGTATCTGAGAAGCTCGTCAAATTCATCCTCACGGTAGGCGGCGCAGAAGACGTGGACTTCCTTGTTGGGCATTTCTTCGGCGCCGAGCTTTGTCTCGTAGAGCCCGCTTGCTTCACTGCCTGCGAGATATTCGCCGAGCAGGGGGTAAAAATCGTAGTTCGAGAAGGCTTTTTGCGCCAGCAATATCTTGCATCCCGTGTTTTTTGCCACAGATGCCAAAATTTCGCCGTTTCTGCTCAGTGCACCCTCGTCGATGATATAGCAAGGTGTGGGCAGTTCCGAAAAGAGCGCACTCGGCGCACTTCCCCCAAGCGCACGAAAGGCAGGGCGTGTATCGATCGTCTCCATCAGTCCACCAATACGGGGTTGCGGTCTTCTCTGCGGGACAGACCGTAGCGGTCGAGCGCATCGAGGAAGGGATCGGGATCGAGCTCCTCGACCGTGTAAACGCCGACCTTGTTCCATTTGCCCGTGAGGAGCATCAGCGCACCGCACATCGCGGGTACGCCCGTGGTGTAGCTGATCGCTTGGCTCTCGACTTCGCGGTAGCATTCCTGATGATCGCAGACGTTGTAGATATAGTAAGTCTTGTCCTTACCGTCCTTCTTGCCCGTGAAGATGCAGCCGATGTTGGTTTTGCCGTGGGTGCGAGGACCGAGGGAGGCGGGATCGGGTAGGAGCGCCTTCAGAAACTTGATCGGTACGATCTCCTGTCCCTCGAACATGATCGGCGTAGTCGAGAGCATCCCGACGTTTTCAAGGCACTTCATGTGCGTGAGATAGCTCTGCCCGAAGGTCATGAAGAAGCGGATGCGCCTCACTTCGGGGATGTTGAGCGCCAGCGACTCGATCTCCTCGTGGTGGAGCAGGTACATATCCTTCTCGCCCACGCAGTCGAAGTTATACTCGCGCTTGATGCTCATGGCGGGAATTTCCACCCAATGTCCGTCTTCCCAGTAGCTGCCCGGTGCGGAGACCTCGCGCAGGTTGACCTCGGGGTTGAAGTTGGTGGCGAAGGGGTAGCCGTGGTCACCGCAGTTGCAGTCGAGGATGTCGATGGTGTCGATGCTGTCGAACTCGTGCTTTTTCGCGTAGGCACAGTACGCCTGGGTCACACCGGGGTCAAAGCCGCAGCCTAGGAGGGCAGTCAGCCCCGCTTTCTCGAATTTCTCGCGGTATGCCCACTGCCAGCTGTAGTCGAAGTAGGCGGAGAAGCCCTTTTCCTCACAGCGCTTTTCGTAGATGGCTCGCCACTCGGGATCGTCGGTGT
>CAYRQA010000185.1:0-2865 GCA_964426285.1 uncultured Lachnospiraceae bacterium
GCTCGAACCTGTACACGTTCGAGCATATCAAATCGGGGGCACGGCTGTGCTACCTCGACACCGACGACGACAACAAGGTCTTCTATGCAGGCTTCAAGACCCTGCCCGAGGACTCGACGGGCGTCTTCCACATTCTCGAGCACTCGGTGCTCTGCGGATCCGAGCGTTTCCCCGTCAAAGAGCCGTTCGTTGACCTCTTAAAGAGCAGTCTGAACACCTTCCTCAACGCCATGACCTATCCCGACAAGACGGTCTACCCCTGTGCGAGCTGTAACGACAAGGATTTTGCAAACCTCATGCAGGTCTACATGGACGCCGTTTTTGCGCCCAATATCTACACCCGTCCGCAGATCTTCAAGCAGGAGGGCTGGCATATCGAGCTCTCCGACGAGGGCACTGCCTCCTGCAAGGGCGTTGTCTACAACGAGATGAAGGGCTCGTTCTCCTCGGTCGACACCCGCAATTTCGAGGCGGTCAAGCAGGCGCTCTTCCCCGAATCGATCTACCGTCACTGCTCGGGCGGCAATCCCGTGAACATCCCCGATCTCACCTACGAGCAGTTCATCGCATCGCACCAAAAGTATTACCACCCCGAGAACAGCTTCCTCTTCCTCTACGGCAACATGGACCTCGCCGACAGGCTGGCATTCCTCAACGACGAGTATCTCTGCAAGTACACCAAGACGGGCGCTGTGATCGATCTGCCCATGCAGTCCCCTGTCACGAACATGGAAAAGGTCGCCTACTACCCTGCCGCCGAGAGCGACAAGGCTGAGGAGAGCGCCTATATCACCTACGCCGCTGTTACGGGTACTTATGCCGACCGCGAGAAGAATCTGGCGCTCTCGGTGCTCTTTGATGCCATCGCGTCGGACAACGAATCGCCGCTCAAAAAGAAGATTCTCGAGGCCGGGCTCGGACAGGATTTCTACGCCTATCTGATGGACGGCATCGCACAGCCCTACGCCGTCTTCCAGCTCCGCAAAACCGATGCGGCAAAGGCAGACGAATTCCTCGCACTGCTCACTGACACGCTGACCGAGTATGCCGAAAAGGGCATCGACCGCGATCAGCTTCGTGCCACCCTGCACCGCTACGAATTCTCGCTCCGCGAGGGCAACACAGGCTCGATGCCCTCGGGGCTCGGGTACGGGCTCAATATGCTCGACACATGGCTCTACGGCGGCGATCCCTCGGTCATGCTGACCTACGAGGATGCGCTCGCTCATATGAACGAAGGACTTGAGAAGGGCTATTTTGAAGAGTTGCTGAAGTCGGCTATCCTCGAAAGCCCTCACAAGGCGTTTGTGAAGATGCTCCCTTCCTACACGATGGAAAAAGAAGAGATCGAGGTCGAGGCAAAGCGCTTTGCCGACTACAAGGCGACCCTCTCGGATGCCGAGATCGATGCACTTCGTGCCGATAACGCCGCGCTGATCGAATATCAGTCTGCCGAGGACAGCCCCGAGGCGGCGGCGACCATCCCGATGCTCTCGCTCGACGACATCGACAAGGAAGGCTCTACGCTTCACCTCATCGAGGAAGACACCGACCTCTGCAAGCTGCTCGTCCATCATCAGGACACCAAGAAGATCGCTTATTTGAACTTCTATTTTGACACCTCTTCCCTGACCGAGGAGGAGCTTCCCTATATTTCCCTGCTCGCCTCCCTGCTCGGCAATCTGTCGACGGGGCGTCACACTGCGGCAGAGCTGCGCTGTGCGATCGGACTGAAGCTCGGCGAGCTGTCGACCTTCAACTCGATCTATTCCGAAGCGGGCAAGGTCGATCACTGCTTCCCCAAGCTGGTCGTGCGTGCATCGGTCCTCGAGCACGAGATCGCCGACGCACTCGAGCTCGTTCACGAGGTCATCACCGAGACCATCTTCGACAAGGATGAGATCGGCAAGATCCTCCTGCAGAACCGCAACCGTATGCGTATGTCGATCATCAGCGGTGGCAACGGCTACAGTCTGCGTGAGCTGGCTTCCTACACCTCTGCCGCGGGTGCGCTCGATGCAACGCTGGGCGGTATCTCCTACTACCGTCAGCTCTGCGCATGGGCAGACGGCTACGAATCGCTCTATCCCGAGATCGCCGCCAAGCTTGAGGCACTCATGGCAAAGGTATTTTGCCGCACGGGACTGACGCTGAGCATCACGGGCAATGAGACTGCCGAGGCAAATCTGAAAGCACTGCTTGCCTCCTTTGAACTGCCTGTCGGCGATTCGCCGAAGCCCTTCGTCATGGCGCCCCGTCCCGCACGCAGCTACGGCATCGCGATCCCCTCGGGCGTCTGCTACGTCGCTCAGCGTGCCTCCTACCTCTCTGACACCGTCTATTCGGGACACATGGATGTGCTCGCCAAGATCCTCACCCTCGACTACCTTTGGAACGAGGTGCGTGTCAAGGGCGGCGCTTACGGTACCTCCTTCTTCTTCTCGGACGGCGGCGACTTCGGCACTGCCTCCTACCGCGATCCTGCCGTTGCGCCCTCCCTCGCCCGCTATGCGGCGATCCCGAAGTATCTGCGTGAATTCGTGGCATCGGGCGACGTGACCAAGTATATCATCAGCACCATGTCGGGCGTCGACCGTCCGCTCTCTGCCAAGCAGAAGGGCAGTGTCGCCGACAACCGCTATTTCTGCAAGGTGACCGACCGACAGCGCACCAGTGCCCGTGCCGAGATCCTCTCGACCACCGCCGCTGATCTGGCACAGTACGCCGACCTGCTCGAAAAGCACCTCCCCACCGCACCCGTCGTCGCCATCGGCAACCGCGACAAGCTAGCTGAATCGCTTGACGATATTGAGGAATTGTAATTTGAAATTAAAAAATTTATAGGTGGTTATACCACCTCGTAGG
>CAYRQA010000186.1:0-2834 GCA_964426285.1 uncultured Lachnospiraceae bacterium
AATATTTACATCATGGAGGAGTTGCAGACCATCTTCGCGGTGGGGGCGGGTGCCGTGACTAAGCTGGTCGACCGCGAGCATCAGCGCATTCAGCGGCTTTTCATGAACAAATACCCGTATGAATATCTTTCCGAGGAGCAGGAAGCCAAATTCCGCAGTGAATTTGCAGGCAACGTCAACGCATTTTTCGATGCGAATAATAGCTAAAGCATCTGCGTGATCTCGAAAGTTCACTTGGGCGACGAGCACTCGTCGCCCATTTAAAAGTTCTTTGTGTCGCTTTCTTTCAAGAAAGCGACCGGGGTGCAGGGGTGGAACCCCTGCCGGGAAGCAGAGCCGCGATTTTCCGAATAGACCGCCTCTTTTTTGCATAGATTAGGTCGAAGGAGGCGGTTTTCGTGAAGGGTTCGAGCAGAAAAAGCATATTTGGGGGCGCTTTGCTCCTGTCGGCGGCGGGGCTGGTGGTCAAGGTCATCGGGATGCTCTATAAATTGCCGCTGGCATCGCTCCTGCGAGAAGAGGGAATGGGCTATTTCAATAGCGCTTATACAGTCTACAGCTTTTTCTTGCTTCTCTCGACGGCGGGACTGCCGATCGCAGTGTCGATCATGGTATCGACGGCGATCAGCTCGCCCACCTCGGGGAGAGGGGAGGCACTGCGCATTTTGCGTGTGACCCTCACCATTTTCAGCACGTTGGGGCTCTGCGGCTGTCTGCTTCTCATTTTTCTGGCAGATCAGTTTGCGGCGCTCATCGGAAACCCGCCTGCGGCAGATTCGATCGCCGCGATCGCACCCGCGCTCTTTTTCGTCTGCATCATCAGCGCTCTGCGCGGCTATTTCCAAGGGTGCGGGAATATGATGCCGACGGCACTGTCGCAGATCGTGGAAGCCTGCGGCAAGCTGGTTTTCGGTATCTTGCTCGCGCGTTGGGCGATGACCTGCTACCACGATGCCTCGTCAGCGGCGGCATTTGCGATTTTGGGGGTCACCATCGGAAGCGCAATGGCACTCATTTGCATGATCCCCGTATGGCGAAGAGAAGCAAGCCGCGCGCGCAGTCTAAAGCCCGTGCAAAGAGAACCTGCGCGGAGCATCGCCGCACGGCTTTGCAAAATCGCACTGCCCGTGACGATCAGCAGCTCGGTGATGAGCCTCGCAAGCCTGCTCGATCTCTTCGTCGTGCTCAGAAGGCTGACCGATGCGGGCTATACCGAAGGGGTCGCCAATCGGCTGTACGGGAGCTATACGGGGCTTGCGGTCACGCTTGCCAATATGCCCGCCGTGCTCATTACACCCATCGCCTGCTCGGCTGTCCCACTGCTTTCGGCGGCATGGGCGGGCAAAAAGCGCAAAAAAGCCGTATCGATCGCATCGACCGCCCTTCGCTGTACGATTTTGATCGCAACCCCCTGCGCGGTCGGTCTGTCGGTGCTGGCACAGCCGGTTTTGCGCCTGCTCTTTGATCACACGATGGCGGACGGCGCAGCGCCGTTGCTCACCCTGCTTGCACCCTCGATCCTCTTTGTATCGCTCGTCAACGTCTCGGGCGCACTGCTTCAAGCCATGGGCAGTGTGCGCACCCCCGTTATCACCATGGTGGCAGGGGCAGTTGTGAAATTGGTCTCGGCATGGTTTTTGCTGGGTAAATACGGCATTTACGGTGCGCCGATCTCGACCTTCCTCTGCTATTTGACGATCGCACTGCTCAATCTGATCGCACTCGGACGAATGGGCGTCGAACTGCGCTTTGGCAGTTTGTTCGCGAAACCGATGCTTGCGGCGACCCTCTGCGGGCTGACGGCAGTCTGGCTGAACAGCTTAGGAGCGCCGAGACTAAATGAGTTTTCGGCACTGCCCGCGGCATTGGGCGGTGGCATCGTCTACCTGCTCACACTGCTTGCCACGGGCGGAATCCGCCGCGAAGAGTGGCTCTTGATCCCTGGCGGCAAGAAGATCTGCCGAAGGCTCGAAAAATGGCATTTACTGCGCACCCCTGCCGCCGAAAAAGCAACGCAACCCCGATCTTCGGGAAAATAGGATCGTCCAAAACAGGAGTTTATCATGAATCTGAGTGAAAAAGAAGCATTGATCCGACAAAAGAGCTATACAATGACCGAGTTGCTGGCGATTATGGCGGAGCTGCGCTCTGAAACGGGCTGTTCGTGGGACAGAGCGCAGACCCACGCCTCGATCAGGCGCTGTCTTTTGGAGGAGGCATATGAGGTGGCGGATGCCATCGATAAGGATGACCCGCGGTCGCTCTCAGAGGAGCTCGGTGACCTGCTCTTTCAGATCGTTTTTCACGCACAGATCGAGCAGGAGGCAGGCAACTTTTCCTTCGACGAGGTGGTCGACGGCATTTCGAAGAAGATGATTGAGCGCCACCCGCACGTTTTTGCCCATCCGGGCGACGAGGCACCCGATTGGAATGCGATGAAAAGCTACAAGCGCGGTCAGACGAGGCTCAGTCAGCGGCTCGAGGAGATCCCCGAGGCGCTCCCTGCGCTCATGCGCGCCGACAAGCTGCTCGATCGCATGGCACAGGCAGGAAGCTCACTCGACAACTATCGATCGGAGGAGCATGCTACACTCGATCGCCCGCAGGTGACCGATCAGGCGGCGGCAGGTGAGATGCTGCTTGCATTCGTCGCCGATTGCCGAAGTGCAGGCATCGACTGCGAGCGTGCACTTGCCGATGCCTGCGACAGCCTTACCGAGCAGGTGAAGGAAGCGGAAATGAGCGAAAATCCGCCCATTGCGTCCGTTCACAAATAATTTACAAAAGTGCACTATTGCATATGGCGCGAAAACATGATATACTAAAATATAATC
>CAYRQA010000187.1:0-2809 GCA_964426285.1 uncultured Lachnospiraceae bacterium
CCATATGCCGTTCCTTTCAGAAATCAATTTTTCGGTCTCGCGTCAAGGAAATTCTGCAAGATGATCTGCGCCGAGAGCGTATCGACCGCGTTTTTGCGCTTTTTGCCGCGCGTGTCGGTGAAGTTCATGATCTGATGCGCCTGCATGGTGGTGCATCGCTCGTCAAAGAGGTGGACGGTGATGCCCGACGCTTCTCTCAGGCGCTCGGCAAAGGCTTCGGCACGCTGTGATCGCTCACCGCGACTGCCGTTCATGTTGATGGGATTGCCCACCACCACCTCGGCGACCTTGTATTCGGCGATCTTCTCGAGGATGAGCGCCAACTTTTTCTCCTCGGTATAGACGGTGAAGGTGCCGATGCCCCCTGCAAGGAAGCAGGTCTCATCGCTGATCGCAAGCCCCGTGCGGCTGTCGCCCAAATCTACGCCCAAAATTCTCATAAAGTCTCCTTGTTGCCCAAAATCCCCGAAAAATCAGCGGTCATCCGTGCGGCGTGCACGCCGTCGATCACGCGGTCGACAAAATCCGCCACGTCGGCGATCGCCTGCATCCGTGTAATGCCCGTCAGCACCTCGTGGCGCTCGTTCGGGTATATCTTATAGGTCACGTCGCTCGCATCGGCATCGAGCAGTTGTTCGGTGATGAAGGGGATATCCTTGCCGTAGCTGCCCACGGGGTCCTCATCGCCTCCGATGAGGAAAACGGGCAGTCCTTTCGGCATTTTCTTGTACCATTCTTCGCTGTTGACGAACTGCAGCAGTGTAAAGAGGTCGTAAAATCCCTGTACGGTAAAAATGAAGGTGCAATGGGGATCGTCCGCGTAGTTCGAGAGCGCAGTCGGCTCGGTGGTGATCCATTCGTAGCCCGATTTCTTGCCCTTCGGCTCCTTGACGCGACGATTGTAGCTTCCGAACGCCAGACGGTCGATGAGCTTACTGCGGTACATTCCGCCCTTTCGCTTGGCAACGCGACTCGTGACCTTCATGCCAAACTTCACAGGCTGTCTGCCCGCAGACGTACCCGAGAGCACCAATCCGTCAATACTGTCGCCATGTCCCATCATGTAGGCGCGCGCGATAAAGCTGCCGAAGCTGTGTCCGAGCAGGACATAGGGCAGTGATCGGTAGGTCTTGCGCATGAGCTGATTGAGTGCATAGAGGTCGCGCACAAGGTAGAGATCGCCGTCTTGCTCGGCAAAATAGCCGAGTTCATCGTTGCTGTCGACGCTCCTGCCGTGCCCGAGATGGTCGTTTCCGCAAACGACAAATCCTTGCTCGCAGAGCTTACGGGCGACCTCATCGTAGCGGTCGACGTATTCGCACATTCCGTGTGCGATCTGCACGACCGCACGCGGGTTGCAGTCGGGCTTCCATATGGTGTAGTAAATCGTGTTTTTTTGATTGGAAGAAGGGTAAGATCCCTCGATTTTGGTGATATTCAAGCCATTTCCCTCACTTTTACTCATACATGAATATCGTTCTTGCGGCAATAGTCGATCACCTGGCTTTTCGAAGCGATGCTGATGCCGCGATTTTCTCTCGCCAGTCTCGAGGCGATCGCCGAGATCGAGCAGGCTCTGCGGATGTCGCCCGTAAGCAGATATGCCGCCGCCAGTGCGCCGCCCTCGGTATCGACCGGGCAGGGATTCTTCTGCGGTGCGGTCAGCACGCCCTCGGGGGCAATGATATTGTGGTACTTGCCGTCGTAGACGAAAAAGCCCTGCCCGACCAGTCGAATCACGTAATAGTTCGCTCTCACGCGCTCTGCAATCGACATACAGGCGCGCAAACAGGTCTCGACGGTGATCTTTCCGTTTCGTGCGACGATTTCAGCGCCCGCCTTGTCGATGATAAAGAGCTCGACGGGCGGCAGGTCCTCAAAGGGCATCCGCGAGGAGACAGGCATCACATCGAGAAAAACGGGAATTCCTTTCGCCGCGGCTGAACGGGCTGCCTGCACGACCAGATCAAAGGAGAGCTCAGTGGTGAGATAGAGCCCGTCGGGATAGGAAGCCAGTGCGCCCGAGATCTGCGAAAAGGTGAGCGCTTCATTCGCGCCCGGATAGACGATACGGCGCAGGGTCTCAAAGTAGCTCTCGTGCAGGAGAATCTCCCGTCCTGTCGGCTGCTCCTTGGTGAATTTCAGAAATTGCTGCTGCACGCCGTTGTTCGTGTAGAAGTTGAAGAGACGGCTGCCGTCGGCATCATCGCCGAGCGTCGCACAAAGGAGCGGGATAACCCCAAGCCTTGCGGCGGCAATGGCGGCATTGCCCGCTCTTCCGCCCGGGCGGGTCTCATATTTGTCTTCCGTGACCTGTCCGCCGATATCGGGCAGGGCTGACATATGTACAAGCAGTTCGGTACAGGCATAGCCTGCCACAGCCATTTTGGGTTCCATCCGATTCACTTCTCTTTCTGCTATATTACCTTTATCATAGCACAGATTGTCGGATTTTGCAATAGGTTTGCCAGATTTTGGAGATAAAATGACAAAAGGAAGGGAGATGCTCCGTTACTTAGAGTTGTCAGATAGCTCCGTATTTTAGCCGAGGGAAGGGGAAAACCATCTCAAACGCCGAAATTTTTCCCTACTTCGACACAGTCGAAGTAGTCCCCTCAGGACTCCCTACCCCATTCCTTGGCTCTCACTTTTTCTAAAATTCTTCGCATGACAAAAGGAACGGACAATATCCGTTCCTTTGAAACAACTATTCATGCTTCTCAACAGGGCAAGTATTTGCCCTGCCATAATAAAGTTCTTGAAGAGGTTCTTAGGAGAAACTTCTTTCAAGAAGTTTCTCCTAAGCGGG
>CAYRQA010000188.1:0-2793 GCA_964426285.1 uncultured Lachnospiraceae bacterium
CCGAAGAAGACCGCTATGGCTGTCCGCAATACCAAGGGCGAGATTATCCTCGAGGATTGGGAAAACAGCGATAAAGTGCCCAAAATATGCAAATTACCGATCATTCGCGGGCTCTACGGCATGATCACCTCCTTTTTGGTCGGCTACAAGTGCCTGATGCGCTCTGCCGAGATCGCGATCGATGGGCTTGAGGAAGAAGAGAAACAAGCCGAAGCCGAAAAATCGGCGGCGGAAAACACACCCGAGCAGACCGAAGCTGCTCCCTCTGCCGAGGCAGCCGTCAAGGACGAGCAGGCTGAGAAAGCTGAGCAGGAAGCAAAGAAGCCTGCCGATGCCAAGTCGGACAAGGACGATCAGAAGGAAAAGGAAAACGCATTTTTTAACGTGGCAATGGTGATTGCCAGTGTGATCGGCGTGGTGCTGATGCTTGCGCTCTTCATCTATCTGCCCACCCTCCTCTACGACCTGACCCTTCAGAAGGTATTTAAACTCGAGGGCTATTTCGACAACGTCGTCCGCTCGCTCTTTGAGGGCATCATCAAGATCGCACTGCTGGTAGCCTATATGCTGCTGGTCTCGCTGATGAAGGATATTCGCCGCACCTTTATGTATCACGGTGCAGAGCACAAGACCATCTTCTGCTACGAACAGGGGCTTGAACTCACGGTCGAGAACATCCGCCCCATGCGCCGCTTCCATCCCCGTTGCGGGACGTCTTTCCTCATTCTGATGCTGCTCGTGAGCATCGTGATCGGCTCGTTCATCCCCTTCACCGGTCTCCTGCGCACCGTATGCAAGATCCTCCTCCTCCCCCTTACCGTCGGCATTGGTTATGAGCTGATCAAGCTCGCAGGCAGACACGACAACCTCTTCACGAGAATCATCTCTGCCCCCGGTGTATGGCTTCAGCATATCACCACTAAAGAGCCGACCGACGATATGATCGAGTGCGCCATCGCCGCCATGAACAAGGTCATCCCCGAAAACAGCGAGGACGATAATTGGTAAGGCTTTGCAGGGGCTCTGCCCCTGCACCCCGGTCGCTTTCTTGAAAGAAAGCGACGCAAAGAACTTTAAATAAGCACGGCAAATACTTGCCGTGCGGGAAAACCAAACGCTTCGAATGACGTATTTCAGCAATCCAACATTCGGAGCGTTGTATTTTTTGCCGTGCGAGTATTCGCACGGCTATGAAAAGTTCTTGAGGAGGTTTTAGGAGGAACTTCTTTCAAGAAGTTCCTCCTAAGCTAAGATTCCTCTCGCTATCCCTCCGTTACCACGCCGTTTTCATCGATCGAAACGCCGATCGAGTAGCTTTGCAGATGCGCAAGGATCTCACTGCCCCTGTCACTGCCGATCTCGGAGGTGGTCACGTGGTCGCTCTGCATGGCAGGGAGGAAGGTGAAGCGTTCGCTTCCGTCCGAGAAGAGCTCGACCTTCACAAGCCCCGTTTCGATCTCGTAGCCGTTGAACCAGAAATTACCGAGGTTGTAGAAAATGGGGTGTCCGTTGTAATACTCGATGCCCTGCAGCTGATGGGAGTGCGCACCGATGATAAGGTCAACGCCTGCGTCGATGTAGTCGCGGGCGGTTTCACGCTGTACGTCCTGCAGTTCGGCAGAATACTCGGTGCCCCAATGGATGCAGGCAATCACGTAATCGCTGTTTGCTTCGGCTTTACGAATGGTTTCGAGGAAGAGCTCGGTGTCATAGCAGCGAAGCACGCCGCCCGTATCTTCGGTGGCTTGCTGGGTCAATCTGTACTTTTCGGCACGGGTCGCCGCCACGAAAGCGATCTTTCTGCCGTTTACCAGATAATAGAACGGTTTCATCGCCTCATCCGGGTTTTTGCCGCCGCTGATCGTGGCGATCTCATATGCCTTCAGGGTATCGAGCGTGTCGGCAAAGGCATCCGCGCCGTAGTCGTAGGCATGGTTATTGGCGAGCGGACGATGTCGATGCCGAGCGTGCGGTAGAGTGCGGTGTTCTCGGGGGCTGCGCGGAAGGTGTAGGCTTTGTTGGCGAGCGGTGCACCTCGGTCGGAGATGGTGAATTCATTGTTCATGAAAGCGATGTCAGCCGCCGTCATCTCGGCGATCAGTTTGGGGTCGATGCAGTCGGTGATCCCGAGCTCGTTTTCCTTCATGTATTCCATTACCACGTAATTGTCGGCAAGACAGATATCGCCGCCGAAGGTGAGGGTAGTAGTCGCATTGTCCACCCCCGGTTTGCCCGTGCTGATGAGACGGATGTTGTCGGCGGTGTAGAGGTCGCTCAGCACGAAGATGCTGTTGGCGGTCAGCTCGTACCCAAGCGTGTTCGAATAGCCTTGCTCATTCAAGGCACTCTCGAGTTCGGTCAGCGTGGTTTCACCATATGTATCTGCGAGCCATTTGAGAAAATCGCGCGTGACAGGTATGGGCGAATCGGCATTTTGAAGGGCAGTGCTCAGCGTGTCGGCTAAGCGGTCAACGTCGATGACGGGCGGAGGAGGAGGCTCGGGCGCGGGCGTGGTTGTGGGGGCGGAAGCGGTGGTAGTAGTAGGTGTGGTCGCGGTGAGCGAGGTGCTGAGTGAGCTCGAAGAGGAGAGGGGCGGTCTTGTTTCGACGAGCGGCTCGGTCGTTGTGATACAGCCGCCCAGCGATGTGGCGATCAAAAGCACACACAGCAGGGAAAGCAATCTGATTTTCATAATAGCACCTGATACGATCGAGCCGTGCGAGCATTCGCACGGCTATGAAAAGTTCTTGGAGGTGCAGGAACCTTCTTTCAAGGGAACTATCCCTTCTGGAA
>CAYRQA010000189.1:0-2284 GCA_964426285.1 uncultured Lachnospiraceae bacterium
GCGTTCCAAGATGAACTGGGGCTCGACCAACGAGATCATTAAGGAAGAGATCTAATGGTTGGGGCGCTGCCCCAACCCCCGGCAGGAACCCTTTTGAAAAAGGGTTCCTGCTCCTCCTAAAACTTAATGAAAGCCGACAAATTCTTGTCGGCTGAGGAAAAAACTTCCACCATCCTCGTAGGGACAGGCGTCCTCGACTGTCCGTCGAAGGTCTATCGCATATTTCATTACGCGTGCGAACCGTACATTTTCGGACAGTCGAGGACGCCTGTCCCTACAAAGATAGGATAATATATTTCAAAATATTGCAAAAATAAATATGTTTTTCTGACCTCAAAAAACAAAATGATTTATAAAGTTTTTGAAGTTCAGAAACTTTTTTCAAAAAGTTTCTGACGGGGTTTGTGGCAGAGCCCCCCAATATATTTATTTTTTCATTTTTTTGAAGAAAGGCAGAGTCTTCTCTGTAAAGGTAGATAAATATGCGTTCCGATATTATGAAAAACGGTCCTGATCGCGCGCCGCAGCGCTCTCTGCTGAAAGCCAACGGCTTTACCGATGAACAGATCAAAAAGCCGCTGATCGGCATCGTCAACTCCTTCAACGAGGTCGTGCCCGGTCACTCCCACCTGAACACCATCGCCCGTGCAGTCAAGGACGGCGTCCTTGCGGCAGGCGGCACGCCCATGGAATTCAACACCATCGCCGTTTGCGACGGTATTGCAATGGGTCACGAGGGCATGAAGTACTCGCTGGTCACCCGTGAGCTGATCGCCGACTCGATTGAGTGCATGGTCAAGGCACACGCATTTGACGGTCTGGTGTTTATCCCCAACTGTGACAAGATCGTGCCCGGTATGCTGATTGCCGCCGCACGTCTGAATATCCCCTCCATCTTCTGCTCGGGCGGACCTATGCTCTCCCTACCCGGCAAGAACGGCAAGGGCATGGACCTGAACTCTGTCTTCGAGGCAGTCGGCGGCTATATGCAGGGCACTGTTTCAGACGAAGAGCTGAGCTACGTCGAAGAATACGCCTGCCCCGGCTGCGGCTCCTGCTCGGGTATGTTCACCGCCAACTCGATGAACTGCCTCTGCGAAGCGCTCGGCATGGCACTCCCCGGCAACGGCACTATTCCCGCAGTCTTCGGCGCACGTCTGCGTCTTGCTAAGAATGCAGGCGCAAGAGCAGTCGAGCTGGTCAAGGAGCAGATCCTGCCCCTCGACATCATGACCAAGAAGGCATTCGACAACGCGCTGACCGTCGATATGGCGCTCGGCTGCTCCTCGAACTCACTGCTCCACCTGACTGCGATCGCACACGAGGCGGGCGTGGGCTTCGATATGCCCTACGTCAACACCATCTCGGAGCGCACACCCAACCTCTGTCACCTCGCACCGGCGGGCTTCCATCATATGCTCGACCTCAACAACGAGGGCGGCGTTTACGCCGTTATGAACGAGATCTCGAAGATCGGTCTGCTCGATCTGTCGCTGCCCACTGTGACCGGTAAGACGGTCGGCGAGAACATCGCGGGCAAGGAATCGAAGGCGCACGAGGTCATCCGTCCGATCGACGATCCCTACACCAAGACCGGCGGTCTGGCAGTGCTCTTCGGCTCGCTCGCACCCGACGGTGCGGCAGTCAAGCGCTCTGCGGTCGCCCCCGAAATGCTGGTGCACAAGGGTCCCGCGCGCGTATTTGAATCGGAAGAAGAAGCGATCGCCGCGATCTACGCAGGCAAAATCGTCGAAGGCGACGTCGTCGTCATCCGCAACGAGGGTCCCGCAGGCGGTCCCGGCATGAGAGAGATGCTCTCGCCCACCTCCGCCATCTGCGGCATGGGGCTTGACAAGTGCGTCGCGCTCATCACCGACGGACGTTTCTCGGGTGCGACCCGCGGTGCGTCGATCGGTCACGTTTCGCCCGAGGCTTGCCACGGCGGTCCGATCGCCTACGTTAAGGAAGGCGACATCATCTCGATCAACATTCCCGAGTATCGACTTGACCTCGAGGTTTCCGAGGAAGAAATGGCTGAGCGCAAGGCGACCATGAAACCGCTCGTCAAGACCGACCTCAAGGGCTACCTCGCACGCTATTCGAAGATGGTTTCGTCGGCGAGCGAAGGTGCGATTATTAAGTAAGATTTAGTTGGCGAAAGCCGTTTGTGAGGAAAGAAGTACAAATTCCTCCTTCGTCGGAATTTGATTACATGCGAGGTGGGGGGGGGGGGGCGAGGCGAAAAAACAACAGAAAGAAAGACGCAAGAAACCGGCGAACCAAA
>CAYRQA010000189.1:2294-2781 GCA_964426285.1 uncultured Lachnospiraceae bacterium
CTCCTTCGTCGGTATTTGATTACATCCGATTAGGGGTGAAACCATCTCAATCGCAGAAGTTTTCTCCCGTTCTCGGGCTCTTCCCCACTTACTTGGCTAAGCCGAAGTTTCAAGCATATCAAGAACTTTATAGAGAATAATGTACAAGTGTCGGGCGAGTACTCGCCCGACCTATCAAAAGTTCTTTGCCCCGCTTTCTTGAAAGAAAGCGGGCAGGATCCAAGGGCAGAGCCCTTGGTGGGGTTTGGGGCAAAGCCCCAAATACAACTAAGAAAGGATCAATTATATGGGAAGAAGAATTAAGATATTTGATACCACCCTGCGGGACGGCGAGCAGTCGCCCGGCTGTACGATGAATCTCACCGAGAAGATCGAGGTTGCGAAGCAGCTGGAGAGACTGAAGGTCGACATCATCGAAGCAGGCTTTGCCATCTCCTCCCCCGGCGACTTTGAATCGGTCAAATCGATCGCCGAAGCGGTACACGAC
>CAYRQA010000190.1:0-2779 GCA_964426285.1 uncultured Lachnospiraceae bacterium
GAGAGGGATTCGAACCCTCGTGTCCGTTAAGACAAACTGATTTCGAGTCAGCCCCGTTATGACCACTTCGATATCCTTCCGTATTCGATTGACTGAATTTTGATGGGAAACCGATAGATGACCTCATGACCGCCTGCATCCAAAATTCAAGAAAAATGCAGGAAAGGGGAGAATAACGGAGAAAAGAAGAGCTTTCGCAGATGCGACAGGGACGAAACCGTTTCGATTTCGAGGTCAGCACTTCTTAGCTACGCTAAGAAGATTATGACCACTTCGCAACGTTCGGCGAAGCCGAAATATCCTTCCGTATTCGATTGAGCCGACGCACTCGCATCGACTTCACTATTATAGCACAACCAATCGCAAATTGCAAGGGGTTTTTCAAAAAAAAATCACCAAATTCAAAAATTCATGAAATAGACTTGTTTTTGGCTGCCGAATGTGTTACAATAAACATGATTTGGTTCGAAAGGATGAGATGAGTGGCATCGAATAAAATAAAAACGCTCGGCGCGACGGTTTTGGCGGTGGTGCTGGCGGCGGCGATCCCGACGGTCGGCTGGCTGTACGGACGGAGCAACGACGAAAAAGACAAAGCGGCGATTAAGGCAGATCAGGACGAGCTGAAGACGCTTTGGGGTGCGAAGGACAACGCCGATGAAGAGGCGCTCGCGCAGAGCAAGACAGAAGATGCACTTGCCGAGCGTCAGCAGACCGTGCGCACGGCGATCGCTCAGTCGATCCCAGGGGTCGTTTGCTGGGGCGATTCGATCACCGCAGGCTTGGGTGGAGGTGGGAGCACCTATCCCGCACTCCTGCAAAAACAGCTGCAAAGCGAACTTGCGAGCGCTTTCCTGCGTTTGTATCCCGCCGATTTTGAGACCGACAAGCAGTATAACCTCACTATTCCGGTCGTCAATATGGGCGTTTCGGGGGAGAACAGCCTCACGGTTGTCGGCAGAAACGGTGCCATCCCCTATATCCTCACGCGTGAGCTGACCATTCCCGCTGACACGCAGTCGCAGGTGCGCGTCTACTTCACCTCGCAGAACGGTGAGACGGTCGAACCGCTGGTCGGCGGCAGTACGGGTCTCGGAACGGTGACGCTCGGCGGGGTCGAAGGCAGGCTCGAAGCCCGCCTGACCTATGGCGAGGAGAGCCGCTATGCCTATTATTTCACGAGAAATGAAGCAGGGGAGGCGCTGACCGTTGCCGCAGGCACGCCGCTTGAAACGGCTGCAGGGCAAGCCTACAAGGACTATCTGGCGGTCATCCAGCTCGGACATAACGGCGGCTATGAGGATGCGGACGATCTCATTGCGCAGATCGACGCGATCATCGCGGGACAGACGAATCCCGAGCGCTATATCGTCCTCGGGCTGGCATTCGGCGATCCCGAACAGCTCCAAACGGTGAATGAAGCGCTCGCGGCAGCCTATGGCGATCACTTTATCGATCTGTGGCAGTATATGCGCGAGGAAGGGCTTACCGAGGCGAAGCTCGAGCCGACGCTCGAGGATATCGAAGCGATGGAAGAAGGTTTCCTGCCGATCACACTGACGGGAGGCGGAAATACCTTCAATGCAACCGGCTATCAGGTGCTCGCGAGCGCTGTTCAGCACAAGCTGCATTCGCTCGGCTATCTCGACGCGGTCGAAGAAGCGCTTAACTGAATATGAATAGAAAACCCGCAGCAGACCACGTCTGCTGCGGTTTTTGCTGTTCAATCCACTCCGCTCAACGGGGAACGGGGTAGATCTGTTCGAGCCACGCAAGGAGCATCGGATCGTTGACGACCTCGACCTGCTTGTACCCGACGTCGTAATCGCCCTGCCAACTGTCCTTGTAGGTGTAGCGGGTGATGTCGCCGTCGAGGGTATAGTAAAAGGTTTCGGTGTAGCCAGCCGATTTGCGGGTCATCTGAGCGGAGTTGCCGTCGGGATCGTATTCGTATTCGCAGTTGTCGTCAAAGTCGACCCGATTGCCGAACTCATTGTAATCGCTGTCTTCGTACTCGTCGGTCGAGAGCACACGGCCTTCTCGGTCGGTCCAGACCTCCTTGATGAGGTTGCCGAGCGGGCTGTATCTCAGAGTGGCTTCAGACGACAACAGTCCGCCGACCTCGTAGTAGCTTTCGATCTTGACGATCTGTCCCTTTTCGTTGAGATAGGAATAGCGCACGTTGCCGCTGCCCAGATAATCGTAGTCGGTGTAGACAAAGGTATAGGGTGACTTGGGTGACTTGGGTGACTTGGGCGATTTGGGCGACTTGGTGATGTCCTTGATGATCTCGCCGTAGCCGTCGTAGGTGTAGGTCGAATTGGAGAAGAGATCGGCATAGCCGGTGGGCAGATAGACCGAGAGAGTGGCAGGCGCATTGGGGGTGGAATTATCCCCGTTTGCGGAAGTCGCTTGGCTGTCCGAGCCCGAGCCGTCATTGCAGGCGGTAAGGAGCGAGAGGAGCATCGAAAGTGTCAAAAGCAGGGATGCCCCGCGGCAGAACTTCGTTTTTTTATCGGTTGTCCTCCTGTTGTACCAAAGAGCTGTTTTCTTCATTATACCACAAACCTCAGGAAAATTCCAGCCCTATTTACGCTGAAAATTGAAAAAATTACAACTTCAGGCAAAAAAATAACCGCATCTATGCGGTCGAGTGGGGCGACTTCTGCTGATTTGTTTTGACAAAACCTAACAGATATGTTTGCATCGATTCTGTAGGGGAGGATGAACGATTCGCACGTACTCTGAATGGCGGGGGCTAGATCCCGCCGCATCAAGG
>CAYRQA010000191.1:0-2754 GCA_964426285.1 uncultured Lachnospiraceae bacterium
TCAAAAAGAAGTTTTTGGGAAGGTTTGGAAACCCTTTTTTTAAAAAGGTTTTCCAATGAGATTGAGATTAATTTATGCAAGAGATCAATGTTGCGTTTGTGGGGAATCCCAATTGCGGGAAGACGACCCTGTTCAATGCCTATACGGGCGCGAGGCTGAAGGTCGCCAACTGGCCGGGCGTCACGGTCGAGAAAAAAGAGGGCGCATTCAAATACCACAACAATCACTACAAGCTGGTCGATCTGCCGGGCATTTATGCGCTCACGGGCTATACCATGGAGGAAAAGATCAGCCGAAGCCACATACTGTCCGACGACGTCGACGTCATCATCAACGTGGTCGACGCATCGGCGCTCGAGCGCTCGCTCTACCTCACCCTGCAGCTCTCCGAGCTGGGCAAGCCGGTCGTGGTGGCGCTCAATATGATGGATATCGTCGAACAGCGGGGGATGGAGCTCGACCTGCACCGCCTGTCGGAGATGCTCGGAATGCCTGTCATTCCGGTCAGCGGCAGAAAGCGGACGGGGCTCGATTCGCTCATTCATGCCGTGGCGCACCATAAGGATAAGCCGACCCATAAGCCGACCGAGCACAATCATTCGGGGGGCACCCGTGCGCATCTGCACGAGCAATATACCTGCGTCTACGATGACGCTACCGAGGACCGCATAGAACGGCTCTGCGAGGCGCTCGAGGCAGGCTATCCTGCGCTCGAAAACACGCGCTGGTATGCCATCAAGCTGCTCGAGCAGGACGACGAGATCAGCGAAGCCTACCCCGTGGCGGTCGATTTCCTCAAAGAAAAGGGGTTTGAGACCGATATCATTCGGCAAAAATACGATCTGGTCGAAGAGATCATGGAGGAGGTCCTGCTTGGAAAGGCAAAACGCTCTGCCGCGACCGATAAAGCAGACCGCCTGCTCACCCATCCGATCTGGGGCTTTCCCGTCTTCCTGCTCATCATGGCGTTCGTCTTCTTCCTCACCTTTACGGTAGGCGATTTTCTGAGCGGTTACTTTGAGCTGGCGCTTGAGGCGCTGTCGGGCGGCGTGCGTTCGATGTTCACGTCGGCGAATGTCGCACCGTGGTTGATCTCGCTGGTCGTCGACGGCATCCTCACGGGCGTGGGCGGTATCCTCACCTTCCTGCCCAATATCGCCATCCTCTTCTTGGCGCTGGCATTTTTGGAGGACAGCGGCTATATGGCACGCGTTGCCTACGCCGCGGATGGGCTGATGAGTAAACTCGGGCTGTCGGGACGGGCGTTTTTGCCGATGCTGCTCGGCTTCGGCTGTACCGTGCCTGCGGTCATGGCGACCCGTGCGCTCGAGGATCCTTCCGATAAAAAGCGCACCATCCTCGCAGTCCCCTTTATGTCCTGCTCGGCGCGACTGCCCGTGTACGTGCTTCTGTCGGAGGTTTTCTTCGGGCGATATGCGATGCTTGCCGCCTACTCGATGTACCTCATCGGTCTGTTGGTTGCGGTCTTGTCCGAGCTGGTCATCTCGAAGTTTATCAAAGGCTCGGACGAACGGGCACTGCTCATCGAGCTGCCCGAATACAAGTCGCCCGCCCCCCGCACGGTGGCGATCTACGTCTGGGAAAAGGTGTCCGACTACCTCACCAAGGCGGGCACGGTCATCTTCCTTGCATCGGTGGTGCTCTGGTTCCTGCAGTCCTTCAACTTCGGCGGTCTGTGCGAGCTGACCGATTCCTTCGCGGCGTCGATCGGCAAGGCGCTCGTGCCCCTCTTCAAACCCTGCGGATTGGGCTACTGGCAGATCGTCGTATCGCTGATCGCGGGCATCGCGGGCAAGGAGGTCGTGGTCTCCTCGCTCAGCGTGCTCTACGGCATCGGCAACATCAGTGCACCTGCGGGCATGGCGGCACTCTCGAGCGTGCTCGGCAGTGCGGGCTTTACGGCAGTCAATGCCTATGCGATGATGCTCTTCGTGCTCCTCTACGTGCCCTGCATCGCGGCAGTGGCGACCATCCGCCGTGAAACCGGCTCGCTAAGGTGGACGCTCGCGTCATTGGCGCTCCAGCTCGGCAGTGCGTGGATCGTCTCGACCCTCTTCTATCAGATCGCGACACTGTTGGTGTGATTTGGGTTTGTTTTCAAATTGTTTACAAATTCCCTCGAAAAACCTATTGCATTTTTTCTGTGTATCGATTATAATAATGATAATCAATATCAAAATTGATAATTTAAAACACAAGGAGAAAAGATTATGGCTAAATATGTATGTCCTGTTTGCGGTTATGTATACGAGGGAGACAACGCTCCCGAAAAATGTCCCATCTGCGGAAAAGATATGGTAAAGGAAGAGGCTGAGAACAAGGCTTGGGCGGCTGAGCACATCGTCGGTGTAGCGAAGGGTGCGCCCGAGGATATCATGGCTGATCTGCGCGCCAACTTCAACGGCGAGTGCATGGAGGTCGGTATGTACCTTGCAATGGCAAGAGTGGCACACCGCGAGGGCTATCCCGAGATCGGTCTCTACTGGGAGAAGGCTGCATGGGAAGAGGCAGAGCACGCAGCGAAGTTTGCTGAACTGCTCGGCGAGGTCATCACCGATTCGACCGAGAAGAACTTGAAGATGCGTGTCGATGCCGAGAACGGTGCGACCGCCGGCAAGACCGACCTTGCAAAGCGCGCCAAGGAGCTGAATCTCGATGCCATCCACGACACCGTGCACGAAATGGCTCGTGACGAAGCAAGACACGGCAAAGCATTCGAAGGTCTGCTGAAGC
>CAYRQA010000192.1:0-2700 GCA_964426285.1 uncultured Lachnospiraceae bacterium
GTTTAATGAAGAAACAAATGGTGATGGGATGGCAGATATTGATATTAAAGCCTTTGGATTTGCACCAGATGATATATTGCCACAAGAATTTTTTGTTTTATCTAAGGATTCATATATTCACGTAGCTAAATTAATAACAATCAATGATGACAATGAGATTATTCACTATTATAATTTAGAACAATCAAATAAGAATGTTAATTTTGAGAATATAAATGTTAGATCTAACCTTGATGCCAGAAATATCTCAATTACAAATAAGGTTGATAGTAAACTTGTACCTTATAAGGATATATATTACGACTTAGGTAGTAGTAATAAAGCATGGAAGCAAATTTACGTAGGAACAAATGGGTTTAAAATGAGAACTTTTAATAATGATAAAAGTGGCAATCCAATAAATTTTAGACCGTTATCTTTAAGTAATAATATAATAAATATTAATGCTCCAAATCCTGATGGTGGTGAGAGTAGGATTGCATCATTTTCACAAGAAGTAGAAGAAATTCGTTTTTATTTAGGAAATTCAGATGAAGAATCATTTACTTTTGAAAATTATAATAATGATTTTAATGAGTTTAATATTAATGATAGTGAAGGAAATGCAAAAGTTCAACTTTCTTCTAAACATAAAATTGATTTTAAAAATGTGAATGCAAAAATTGCAACAGTTGGAGAGTTAAGTATTATTCCGGATATAGATACGGACACTTTTACTAATACATCTGAATATAGTAGAATTAAGTTTGGTGGATATGAATTATTGACTAAAAATGATATTGAAGATGCTAATACTACAGAAGTAATTATGTGTTATAAACCAGCTAATTCAATTAATAAGGTTGTACCTTTTGCTATCACAAAAAGTGGTGAAGTATATTATAAAGGTTATGAAGTTTCATCAAAACAATATACTGAAAATATTATAAATGATTCATTATTTAAAGAAGCCAAAGCTCGAGAAGAGGCAATTGACAATGCAATAAGTAAACTAGTGAATGGCTCTCCTGAGGCACTAGATACATTATTAGAGTTGTCAGAGGCTTTAGGCAATGATCCGAACTTTGCAACTACAATGGTTAATGCACTTGCTAAAAAGGTTGATAAAGAAACAAATAAAGCACTAATCTCTAATTATAGGTCAAGTGATTGTGATTTTAACGACTTTACAGGGGCAGGCTTTTATTATTTGACTACCGGATTAACGAACTCACCGGATGTAGATATAAGTAGTGCCAAAGGACAATACTACCATTTATTAGTGGTAAATGGTGGTGGTGATACTGAGTGTATTCAGATTGCTTCACATCCAACAGATAATATGATTTTTGCAAGAAAAAATAGTAATAGCACAGGCTGGTCATCTTGGATTAGAATTGATGGTCAAGATAAGGCTAATCTAACGGATTTTAACAATTTGAAGAATGACTATGAAGCATTTAAAAGTAGTACTTCCATAGGGGGAGATTTAAAGAGTGTAAACATACTAATCAACAAAAATTTGTATAATTTAGGAGCGTATGATACATTTGTAGATAATGGCGATGAAACTGCCACTATAACTAGAAAAACGGGGTATGAAGGCTCAAATCAATATGAGTTATCAACATCCTATACCGAAGAAGTAATTCTAAAACAACCACTTCTAAACTTACCACAAGATGGTACTGAATGGTTGAGAGAAGAGTGGGAAAATGGTTTGAATTTATGTATTAGTTATGAAACAGGTTTTTACAGTTTAGGAGTTTATGCGTATTTAGAACCTAACACTATCTACACAATAAAAGGTTCTTCATCAAATTCCACTGTAACATTACCAAAACTTTCAATAAATGGCACTACCTATTGGGAAGATGATTACTCAAATTTTTTAACTGTTGGATTTTCTTTTACCACAAAATCTGATATTACAAAAGGTAAATATCTAATTAGTTTTGGTGTAAATACTGCAGATACTTCTGATATTTCAAACATCATGCTAACTAAAGGTTCTCACTCATTCCCATATAAGCCTTATAATGGTCAGTTGATTAGGCAAAAAGAGTTTGATACACTTCAAGATAAAGTTAAATCCTTAGAAAACCAAATCACTACAACTATTGCAAGTTTGAATTCTACTATAGAAAGCAAAAATAATACGATTGAAGAATTGGATGCAATTATTAAAGACTATGAAAACAGACTACTTACAAGTGGTTCTAAAACTTTAGCAGTAGATAGTTTGAATTGGAATTATGATGGTTCTTACTACTCTACATCTTATTCATTTAGTGTAGATGGCAAGGTAAGAAGTGCTAATTGTTCTCCTAGTTTTAACACATCAGTATCCTATATTGATAATACTATTTATTTCTCATATAGAAATAATATTAAGCCAACGACTAAATTCACTATATCATATACATATATTGCTAACAGCCTGCAAGCATTAAACGAAGCTCAAACTTTAGAACTTACTGATGGCGAATATGTGGTTGTTGATGATGAGCATGTTGTTGATACAAAAGATGATGTAAATGAAGAAGATGTTATTGATGATGAAAAAATAGGAGGTAATGATTAATGGATGTATTAAAAGCGCTAGAAATAGAGCGATTAGATAAAGTTAAAAATGGGATTTATATATGTACAAATCCGGAAAATAAAGAATTTAAATTAATAAATATTGAAAATGTTCCAATACTTATTAATGGTCAAGAA
>CAYRQA010000193.1:0-2632 GCA_964426285.1 uncultured Lachnospiraceae bacterium
GGGCAAGTCCGATATGGAGATCATGCGCTTCTGCCAGTCCTTCATGTCTGAACTCTACCGTCACATCGGCCCTGACACCGACGTTCCCGCAGGCGACATCGGCGTTGGCGCTCGCGAGGTAGGCTACCTCTTCGGTCAGTACAAGAAGCTGCGCAACGAGTTCACCGGCGTGCTCACCGGTAAGGGTCTCGCATTCGGCGGCTCGCTCGCACGTACCGAGGCTACCGGCTACGGTCTGCTCTACTACACCGAGGAAATGCTGAAATGCATGAAGAACGACACCATCGAAGGCAAGACCATCGTGATCTCGGGCTCGGGCAACGTTGCGATCTACGCAACCGAAAAGGCACAGCAGCTCGGCGGCAAGGTCGTTGCTCTCTCCGACTCGAACGGCTATATCTATGACGCTGAAGGCATCAAACTCGACGTTGTTAAGCAGCTCAAGGAAGTTGAGCGCGCTCGTATCTCCGAGTACGCCGCTCGCGTGCCCGGTGCGGTTTACACTCCTGGCTGCAAGGGCATCTGGACCATCCCCTGCGACATCGCTCTGCCCTGCGCTACTCAGAACGAGATCGACGGCGAATCTGCCGCTATCCTTGTTAAGAACGGCACCAAGGTCGTTGCAGAAGGCGCTAATATGCCCTCTACTCCCGAAGCAATCGAGACCTTCCAGAAGTCGGGCGTTCTCTTCGCACCCGCAAAGGCTTCGAACGCAGGCGGCGTAGCCACCTCCGGTCTCGAAATGAGCCAGAACTCCATGCGCTACAACTGGACCTTCGAAGAGGTTGACGCTAAGCTGAAGCAGATCATGATCAACATCTTCCACGCTTGCGACGACGCAGCAAAGAAGTACGGCATGGAAGGCAACCTCGTTGCAGGCGCTAACATCGCAGGCTTCGAGAAGATCGCCGCCGCTATGCTCGCTCAGGGTGTGGTCTAATCGGGGAGCGGCTGATTGGGGCGCTGCCCCAAACCCCGCTTAAGGACCCTTTTGAAAAAGGCCCCTTAAGAATCCCCTAAAACTTTTTAAAGGACGGCAAATACTTGCCGTCCTCGTTTTGTTTTATACAGTTTATCCTGTCGGGCGAGCATTCGCCCGACTTAAGAAAAGTTCTTTGCGCAGCTTTCTTTCAAGAAAGCTGCCGGGGTTTGGGGCGGAGCCCCAAAGACATTCATTTTTTCTTCTTACAGCAGTGGTGGATGGTGCAGGGGATGAGCAGTACCAGCATAGCGACGGCGATGAGCGCCAATGACAGCTCGAGCGAGCCTTCCTTCTCGGTTTCGGCGAGTTTGGCGGTATCCTTGGCGCTTTTTTGGAGCTTGGCGCTCAGATGGTAGTTGCAGACGAGGACGGGCGAGTGCTCGGTGACGGTCTCGCAGACACTGCGGCAGCTTTTGCAAAGTTCCATCGAAGATTTCCTTTCTTTTTAGTGGAGTTTCTCCGATGATTATGGTATATCGTTTGCTTGCGCATTATACAAGTGGGTTGACAAATATTTTTGTTTCTGTTAGAATAAATTAGAAAATGATTTAGTTTGGCGATAGCTGAAAGTAGGGCGGGATGCGTCGCATCCCGTTTTGGGGGAGGGAGAAACCATCTCAGACGCCGAAGTTTTCTCCCTCCCCCAAGCCCCCTCTCTCTTCCTTGGCTATCTTCCTTTGGTGGAACTTGAGCAGATAAGTGGGCGACAAGTACTTGTCGCCCTTAAGAAAAGTTTTTGGAGGTGCAGGAACCTTTTTTCAAAAAGATTCCTGTCGGGATGCAAGGGCAGAGCCCTTGCCGGGGGGTGGGGCAGAGCCCCGCGAAGGAGAAACCATGATACTATGGACAACTGACGTAGGGCGGCTGCCCGGAGTGGGGGAGGTACGGCGGAAGGCGCTGGCGGGGCTCGGGATCGAGTCGGTCGGCGACCTGCTTCTGCATTTTCCGCGCGCATACCAGAACCGAGGGGACGTGAAGACGGTGCTGGAGGCAGCGGGAAGCGGGGAAAAGTGCGCACTGGTGCTGACGGTAGGCAGTGAGCCGAGGTCGGCGCAGTTAAAGGGGCGCATGACGCTCACCTCCTTTTCGCTCTTCGACGACACGGGAAGGGTCACGGCGATCTGGTTCAACCAGAATTTCGTGCGGCAGATCTTCCATGTCGGTGACACCTTCCGCTTCTGGGGGAAGGTCACGAGGGGAAGCCGCGGCTGGGAGCTAGCGTCGCCCGACTTCGAACCGATCGCGGGCGGTCGAAAACTGCCCGATCTCATGCCGATTTATCCGCTGACGGCGGGTATTTCGCAGAAAATGATGCAAAATCTCATATCGCTTGCCATGGCATCGCTTGAGGGGGCGGTCACCGAGACCATCCCCGAAGGGGTGCGCAAGCGAAATAAGCTACTCAGACGGGGAGAGGCGCTGGCGGCGATCCATCTGCCCGAAAGCCTCGACGAGCTCGATCGGGCAAGGCGCTACTTCATCTTCGAGGAGCTCTACCACTTCGCACGCGCCGTCACCTCGGCAAAGCGAGAGCGGCAGAAGCTCAGAGCCCCCAAGATACAGGCGAGCGAGGATGAACTCAAGCGCTTCCTCGAAGCGCTCCCCTTTGCGCTGACCGAGGGACAGCGTGAGACGGTTGACGCCGTCAGA
>CAYRQA010000194.1:0-2631 GCA_964426285.1 uncultured Lachnospiraceae bacterium
ATTTTCGGGGATTTGTAGGGAGTCAAAAATGCCCCTCGGGGGCTTCTCCTAAGGATTAATTGTGGGTTCGATTCCCGCTGGGGGTGCCAAAAACCACGAAAAAGGACTTTCTTTTTCGTGGTTCTCTTTTTATAAATATTCAATTTCTGCCTACATGATTCTGCGTTTTTTTGCGTCCGAATCGACCTTCTGCCTACAAATGCCTACAAATCAATGCTTTTCTTCTGTCTTGGACAGTAATTCGGCGATCCATTCAGGATGCTCTGCCATGAGCTTTTTGAGCCGATCGAGCGTTTCATCTTCATCGGGTTGGGTTTTCTCAGCACCGATTTTGGAGAAAAAGCTGTTATCCATTTCATGTGCGATCAGCTTTCGGTCGGCATCGAAGCCATGCGCATAGGTATCTGTAACCATTCTCGCTTCCGCATGACCTGTATCTCCTTGCACTGCCTTGATATTGCCGCGGCTCAGTTTCAGCTTTAGGGATGTACTGCTGTGACGAAGGCTGTGAAATACCACAGGTCTGAGCGAATGCTTCTCGATCAATTTGTAAAGCATCTGATCGACGATCCGCAGTTCGTAGGGTCTGCCGTTGATATGGGCTATGACCAAATCATAATCGTGGTATTCGTTCCCGAGCATAGCCTTGTATTCTTCCTGTTGCCGTTTGACCTTCCGCAGTTCTTCAATGACTGCTTGCGGTAAGTAGACGATTCGATTACTGCTTGCAGTCTTGGGTGCTTTCAACACAAGGCTCGTGGTTGCTTTCTTCGGCATGATCTGCGGAAATTTCAACACAATACTGCTGCGGTTCACACGCTCCAAGGCTTCAATGCTCTCGTTGGAACAGCGGTTCAGCTCCTTGTCGATCTTGACGCAGGCTTCACCGTTCGAGACAGAATTTTCGTCTATTCGCACATTTGACCATTGCAGTCCGAGAATCTCACCCAAGCGCAAGCTGCAGCCGAGTGCCAGATACAGACAGGTTTTCAATACAGGGTCTTCGCAAACAGTAAGCGCTTGAAGCGCTTCTGCATCCGACCAAACCGCCCTCTCTTTGAAATTGAATTTTGGCAAGGTCACACCGATCGTCGGATTCACCTTTGTGTATCCCCAAAGCGCAAAATACTTGTGAGCGGATCGCCTATTTGCAAAATTCTAGATTCGTTAATGCTTTTTTACTGTACAGTATTTTTTCACCGTGTGCTTTGTTTGCGTCGAATCCCGTATCAGGATCGGCATTTGATTGACCGTTCCCGGCAGATGTGCTTGCACCCATGTTAAAGGGGTTCTCGGGGGTGGAGTTGTCCGTTTGACACATCGTCATCGGGAGCAGAGCGCTCACCAACAGGATCACCGAGAGCAATACTATGGTCAGTCGTTTGTGTTTCATAAAAAACCTCCTAAAATCATGAAATTTTGATTTTTCGCAAAGTGCGAATTTTTCATTTCAACTATATAATTCAAAAATCGATTTTAGGGTACATCTTCTTTGAAATTTTTTTCGAAATTTTATTGATTTGTATGAATGCACAAACCGCATCTCTGCAATTTGTGCATTCATACAACATTCATTCGCCTCAATTGAACAAAACTCGTCGCAAAATTAAAAAAGACAGGTTTCATAGAAACCTGTCTTTTTGTGTTTACTCTACAAATCCTTTGAGCGCCGCCACACATCCGTCGATGCCGAGCCCCGCGGAATCGAGGACAATGTCGTAGTTCTTCAGATTGTCCCATTTTTGGGTGGTATTGGCGTAATAGTATTTGGCTCTCTTATTGTCATAGCGTTTGCGGAAGCTTTCGATCTGCCTGGGCTCGATCCCGTAATCCTCGGCAATGCGCTTTGCCTTGGCTTGCTCGTCGGAGCAGTAAATGAAGACCTTCAACACTTTTTGCCCCTTCAGTGCTTCCGATGCACAGTGACCGATAAAGACCGCCGATCCCGATGCAGCAAGATGCTTGATCACCTGCTGCTCCTCTACAAAGATATGCCCTTCGCGCGAGAGCAGGTCTGCATTGCCGTCCTGCGCTCTGCTCATGAGGAAAGTCGTATACAGAAAGCTGTTGCTGACTGATTCTTCGTATTTTTCGATCTGATCGATCGGCACGTCCAGCTTCATGGATACAGCTTCGAGAATCTCCTGTCCGTAGCAGGCAATGCCGCACTGCTCGGCAAGACGGCGGGCAATCATGGTACCGCCGCTACCGTATTCGCGTTCGATGGTAATGTATTTAAAACTCATGTCAATGCCTCCTTACGATGCCTGCTCAAACTGGCTGTTGTAGAGTTCAGCGTAAAAGCCGCCCTTTGCAAGCAGTACTTCATGGTTGCCGCTTTCGATGATATCGCCGTCCTTCATGACGAGGATCAGATCAGAGTTCTTGATGGTCGAAAGACGGTGTGCGATGACGAAGGACGTTCTGCCGTGCATCAGCTGATCCATCGCGTCCTGAATCTGCAGCTCGGTGCGGGTATCGACCGACGAGGTCGCCTCGTCGAGGATGAGCATCGGCTTATCTGCGATCATCGCACGGGCGATGGTGAGCTGCTGCTTCTGACCCTGCGACAGGTTGACTTGATCGGAGAGTACCGTGTTATAGCCCTGCGGCAGAGTCTTGATAAAGTGG
>CAYRQA010000195.1:0-2624 GCA_964426285.1 uncultured Lachnospiraceae bacterium
GCTTTTCTCTTGGGGGACTTTTTTCAAAAAGTCCCCCAAGAGAAAAGCCCTGCCAAACAACGCAGT
This sequence comes from uncultured Lachnospiraceae bacterium, assembly GCA_964426285.1. Lineage (GTDB taxonomy): Bacteria > Bacillota > Clostridia > Oscillospirales > CAG-272 > CAKSQF01. The sequence continues at coordinate 67 of CAYRQA010000195.1, forward strand.
TGTTTGGTTTAAAGAAGTTTTTAGGAGGTTGGGAACCCTTTTTTCAAAAAGGGTTCCAAGAACAAAATGCAAACGATCAATAAAACGATAGCGCTGCTCGGGTCGACGGGGTCGATCGGAAGGCAGACGCTTGATGTGTGCAGAGATCACGGGATCAAGGTGGAAATTCTCACGGCGAACCGTGACGTAGAGACGATTGAGGCGCAGATCCGCGAATTCAAGCCGAAGGTGGCTGTGATGGCGGACGAAAATGCGGCGAAGGCGCTTGCGGTCAAGGTCGCGGACACCGAGACGAAGGTGTACGCAGGTAGTGATGCCATCCTCGATGCCGTCGGCAATATGCAGGGCGACACGGTGGTCAACGCCATCATCGGCGGTGCGGGACTTGCACCGACACTCGCGGCGCTCGATGCGGGCAAGCAGCTTGCACTCGCCAATAAGGAATCGCTGGTCATTGCAGGCGAGGAAGTGATGAAGCGTGCGCGGAAAATGGGGGTCAGCGTGCTGCCCATTGACAGTGAGCACTGCGCCATTTTCCAGTGCCTCATGGCGGGACGTAAAAATGAGGTGTCAAGGCTTGTTCTCACCGCATCGGGCGGTCCCTTCTTTGGCAGAAGCAGGGAAGGGCTCATGCAGGTCACGGTAGCCGAGGCGCTCAATCATCCCACGTGGAAAATGGGACGCAAGATCACGGTTGACAGCGCGACGCTCGCCAATAAAGCCTTCGAAATGATCGAAGCGGCGTGGCTCTTCGATCTGCCTGCCGACAAGATCGATACGGTCATCCACCGCGAGAGCGTGGTACATTCGCTGGTCGAGTATGTTGACGGCGCGATGATCGCGCAGATGTCGAAGCCCGATATGCGGATGTGCATCCGCTATGCCCTGAGTTATCCCGAGCGGATGGTAGCGAGCGAGCGCACCAAACTTGCGCAGATCGGCAAGCTCACCTTCTTCGAGCCCGACCGCGAGACCTTCAAGTCGCTCGCACTTGCAAGCTACGTCATGGAAAAGGGCGGTCTGCTCGCATCGGTCTTCCACGGTGCAAACGACGAAGCGGTCGCGCTTTTCCTCGAAGAAAAAATAAAATTTTATCAGATTGCAGATTTGACAGAGCAAGTCGTGCATACTTATAGAAATGTCCGCCCCCCCGATTTAGAGGCGTTGCTCGAAGCCAATCGGGAAGCGGGCGCAAGGGTGCGCGAACTGGCGCTTTGATGAGCACGATCGAGCGCGCATGAAACGCTGCATTTTATGTTGAAAGGATAGGTCATACCCATTGAGTATTGTAATTGCGATTTTGGCATTTGGTGTGCTGATCTTCATTCATGAGCTGGGGCATTATCTGACTGCGCGGCTCTTTGACGTGCATATTCTCGAGTTTTCGATCGGAATGGGACCGAAGATCCTCTCCCGCACCTCCAAAAAGACGGGCATCGCCTACTCATGGCGGCTGCTGCCCTTCGGCGGCTTTGTGTCGATGGCAGGCGAGGACGACGATGGGACGGTCGAAACGCCTGCATCCGAGGCGGATGAACAGTCGACGACCGAGACGGTCGATGCAGTTGAAGCAACAGAAAAGCCCAAGGTCGCAGACCCGCGAGCGCTCTGCAATAAGCCTGTCTGGCAGCGGATCATCATCACTGCCGCAGGCGGCGTGATGAACCTCCTGCTCGGACTTGTTCTGTCGGCGGTATTCGTCTGCTCGAGCGAGGTCATCGGTGCGTCGATCGTGGCGCAGTTTGAGGAAAATGCCATTTCGCAGACGCAGGGGCTCATGCCCGGCGACGTGATCACCCACGTCAACGGGAAAGCGGTGAGCGGCTATATGGAGCTCGGCTATGCCATTTCCCACGACGGAAACGAGCCGATCGACCTGACGGTTCGCAGGGGTGTCACCTTCCGCCGCAACGATGACGGCGTTATCACCTCGTGGACGGGCGGTGAAACGGTCGAGCTGGATGACGTCACCTTCGGCACAGAAGAAGCAGAGGGGCTGGTCATCGGAGCGCTTGATTTCAAGATGGCAAGGGTGGCGAAAACGCCGCTGAATATTGCGAAGCAGTCTCTATGCTACCTGCGGCTTGCCGTAAGGATGGTCTGGGACGGAGTAGTTGACCTGGTCACGGGCAGAGTGAGTGCCGATCACGTTTCGGGACCCGTCGGGGTCACGCAGCAACTCGGCAATGCCGCTTCGAGCGGATTAAACTCGTTCGTCTATCTGGTGCAGGTCATCACCGTCAACCTCGGCGTCGTGAACCTGATGCCCATTCCCGCACTCGACGGCGGACGCATCGTCTTCCAGCTCATCGAGCTCATCTTCCGCAAGCCCGTTCCACGCGATGTTGAGGCGAAAATCCATGCCGTCGCGCTGATGGCGCTGATGCTGTTGATGCTCGTGATCACGGGCAAGGATATCATGAAGATATTTGTGAAGTGATATCACGTTGGTGTTCTATTAATTACTTGGTGGAGATCGTTCGTTCCTGAGGAGGGGGAAGAAACCATCTAAAACGCCTAAGTTTTCTTCCCCCTCCTCAGGAACGAACGATCTCCAC
>CAYRQA010000196.1:0-2612 GCA_964426285.1 uncultured Lachnospiraceae bacterium
ACGCTTGACAACGGGGCTCTCACCTGCGGTGAGGGGAGCGTTCAGGTGAACCTTTGCAATGGCTGCCTTGCCGAGGGTGACTGCCTTTGCGGTCGCCTGCACCATATCCTTGTGGATCCACGAGCACTGCTCACGGATGTTTGCGATCTCGACCATGTAGGGGTTGATGCCTGCCTGCGAGCACGCCTTGCGGAAGGTGTTCTCATGCATACGGGGAGAGCAGGAGCAGACGACTACGCCGGTCAGTCCCTTCTCCTTGATCGCATCTTTGATCATATTCTGTCCCGCTTCGGAACACATATATTGGTAATCGGTGGCATAGACGACGCCCGGCTCGTGGCTGAGGGCTTCTGCCACACGCTTCACGTCTACGGTCGCCGCGATATTACTGCAGCACCAACATACAAATACGCCTATTTTCTGCATTTGTGTCGTTTCCTTTCTCGATTACTTCGTGTATTTACGGAATGCGCTGACGATCGCCTGCTGAGGCAGCTCTTCGTCGAGCAGACCGGGAATATCGTCGGGGCTGAGATGATTGGCACCCTGACGGCGAACAGCTAGAAGGCGGATCGCTTCGACCAGCTTGCCGGGTTCTACCCCACGGGGACAGCGCTCGATGCAAGCCATGCAGGAGAGACATTTGTAAATCGATTTCGATTCCATCAGCTTCTCGATCTCACCCTTTTCGACCATGTAAACGAACTGGTGCGGATGGTATTCCATCTCGTCGTAGCTCGGGCAGGTAGCGGTACATTTGCCGCAGCGCATACATTTCAGCGGATCGACACCGCTCATGCGCACGACCTGTTCTTTCAGATTGCTGTTCATGCTCATGCTCAGTCCTCCTTAACGCCCAGTGCTTCTGCGAGCAGCTCGGTGAAGTAGACCACCGGGAGATCACGCTCGGTCGCATTGCGGCTGAGATTGTACAGGCAGAGCGGGCAGGCGGTGATGACCATCTCGGCACCCGCCTTTTCGGCACTGTTCAGTACGATATTGCTCTTCTTGGTTGCGCTCGCCTTGTCCTCCATGGTGATGTAGCCGCCGCAGCATTCGTTGCGGTAGGCGTAGATCACGGGCTCAGCGCCGATCGCTCTGATGAAATCCTCCATGATGCGGGGATTTTCGGGATTGTCCATTGCCATGACCTTGCCGGGACGGAGGAGCAGACATCCGTAGTAAGCGGCGATCTTCTTGCCCTTCAGCGGATTTACGACTTTTTTCGCCAGCTCGTCAAAACCGACCGTGTCGCGGAGCATTTCAAGGTAATGGAGCACCTTGGTCTCGCCGTTGTAAGGGGTATCGAGCTTCATGTAATTGTTCGCCTTCATGGCGAAGTCGGCGTTGTTCGCCATCGCGTCGTTGGTGCGCTTGATGACGTTGTGGCAAGCCGAGCAGAGGGTCACGAGATCCTGTCCCGCATCTCTTGCGGAAGCCAGTGCGCGGACCGACGAGAGCTTGGTGGCGATCTCATCGGTGGCGCTGGTGAAGGTGCCTCCGCAGCACTGCCAGTTCTCGATCTCCTCGAGGGTGATGCCCAGTGCCTCGGCAGCCTTTCTGCCGTATTTGTCCAGCTCTTTCGCCTTGGTCTTCAGCGTACAGCCGGGATAATAACTCAGTTTCATGTTTGATCTCCTTTCGTGAAATCAGACCATCTCTTCGGGATGGAAGACCTCGTCGAAACGCTCTGCGGTGAGGAAGCCGAGCGCTACGCAGGCTTCTTTGAGCGAAATGTTCTCTTTGTAAGCCTTTTTCGCAGTCTTTGCGGCATTTTCATAGCCGATGTAGGGGTTGAGTGCGGTGACGAGCATCAGCGAGTTGTGGAGATTGTGGTGCATCTTCTCGCGGTTTGCCTTGATGCCGACTGCGCAGTTGTTATTGAAGGAGAGGATCGCCTCAGCCAGCAGTCTTGCAGACTGGAGGAAATTGTAGGCGCAAACGGGCATGAAGACGTTGAGCTCGAAGTTGCCCTGCGATGCGGCGATGCCGACGGCAACGTCGTTGCCCATGACCTGTACGGCAACCATGGTCAGTGCCTCGCACTGAGTGGGGTTGACCTTACCGGGCATGATCGAGGAACCGGGCTCGTTTTCGGGGATGAAGATCTCGCCCAGACCGTCGCGAGGACCGGATGCCAGCCAGCGAACGTCGTTAGCGATCTTCATGAGGTCTGCCGCCAGCGCCTTCATAGCGCCGTGCGCGAATACCAGCTCATCCTTGGAGGTGAGTGCGTGGAACTTGTTTTCTGCGGTGACGAATCTCTTGCCGGTCAGCTCGGAGACCGCCTCAGCCACCTTCACGTCGAAGCCCTTGGGGGTATTCAGACCCGTACCGACCGCAGTGCCGCCGAGTGCGAGCTCTTTGAGCTCGGGGAGTGCGATCTCGAGCAGCTTCTTGTCCTTCTCGAGCGAGGAGCGCCAGCCCGAGATCTCCTGACTGAATTTGATAGGAGTTGCGTCCTGCAGGTGGGTACGTCCGCTCTTGACGATGCCCTCGTTTTCCGCTTCGAGGCGCTTAAAGGTCTCTACCAGCACGTCGATCGCCGGGATGAGCTTATCCTCGATGGCAATCACTGCCGAGATGTGCATGGCGGTCGGGAAGGTGTCGTT
>CAYRQA010000197.1:0-2571 GCA_964426285.1 uncultured Lachnospiraceae bacterium
TCCTTGAAGAGGCGCGCCATCAGCCCCTCGTTGACTGCCATGATGTCTTCCTGCGTAGCAAAGGACATTTCAAGGTCGATCTGGGTAAACTCGGGCTGGCGGTCGGCTCTCAGGTCCTCGTCGCGGAAGCAGCGCGCGATCTGAATGTAGCGGTCGTAGCCCGACAGCATGAGCAGCTGCTTGTAGATCTGCGGCGACTGGGGCAGTGCGTACATACAGCCCTTGTGGATACGCGAGGGAATGAGATAGTCGCGTGCACCCTCGGGGGTGGGCTTCATCATCATGGGCGTTTCGATCTCGATAAAGCCGTTTTCGTAGTAATACTGACGCGCGATGCGAGCGATCTCGTGGCGCATCATGATGTTTTTCTGGAGCGAAGGGCGTCGCAGATCGAGGTAACGGTAGCGCAGAGCTACTTCGTCGCCGACCTTGGTGCTGTCCGAGATCTCAAAGGGAGGGGTCTGCGCCTGCGAGAGCACCTTCATCGAGGTGACGAAGATCTCGATCTCACCGGTCGCCATCTTCTTGTTGATCGCACCCTCACCGCGCGAGCGGACAGTGCCTTTTGCGGAAAGCACGTACTCCGAGCGGAGCGCGAACGCCTTGTCGAAGAGCGCCTTGTCCGAGTCGGGGTCAAATGCGAGCTGCACGATGCCCGTGCGGTCGCGCAGGTCGATGAAGATGAGCGAGCCGAGGTCGCGGCAGCGCTGTACCCAACCGCACACAGTCACCTCTTCGCCGATGTTCGCGGCAGTCAGTTCGCCGCAGTAACAGGAGCGCTTGTCCTGTTCAGTAAAAAATTCAGCCATGGTATATGATTCCTTTCTGTATTTGGGGCTCTGCCCCAAGCCCCGCCAACTTTCTTGAAATGAAAGCATGACTTCGACTTTGTCGAAGTCGGCAAAGAACTTTTACTCTGTCGGGCAAATCCTTGCCCGACGGGATTGAATTTGTAAATATACACGTGAACATCGTAGGGACAGGCGTCCTCGACTGTCCGCGCCGTTGCTTGTTGGAACGCAAATTACCTCGTAGGGGCGATTCGTGAATCGCCCCTACGGATAGGTGATAGCATTAGCTTTACTTCTTAAAATACTCCACAATCTTATCAAGCTCGACCGTCTCCTGCGTGCCCTCCTGCATATTGCGCAGGTTTGCAGAGCCCGCCTCGAGCTCGCTGTCGCCGACCATGAGGGTGTAGCGTGCGCCGATCTTGTTGGCGTACTTCATCTGCGCCTTCAGGCTGCGTCCGACCACGTCGCACTCAGCCGCGATGCCTGCTTTGCGGAGCGCATTCACCGTCTGCATCGCATACAGCTGTGCATTCTCGCCCAGCGGCGCGATGTAGAGCGCAGGACCGCCTTCCTTTTCGGGAAATTTCACCGCAGGGAGCAGACGGGTGATGCCCATGCCGAAGCCGCAGGCGGGCAAGTGATTGCCGCCGATCTCTTCCATGAGCCCGTCGTAGCGGCCGCCGCCGCAGATGGTCGACTGTGCACCGATGCCTCCGCAGATGAACTCGAAAACGGTGCGGGTGTAGTAGTCAAGCCCACGCACGATCGAAGTGTCGATCTCGTAGGCGATGCCCATCTTGTCGAGCGACGCTTTCAGCTTGTCCATGTGCGCCGAGCACTCGGGGCAGAGGTGATCGACCGATTTCGGTGCGTCCTTAGCGATCGACTTACAGATCGGGCTCTTGCAGTCGAGGATGCGCATCGGGTTGGTCTCGAGGCGACCCTTGCAGGTGTCGCAGAGCTCGTCCTTACGGGAAGCGAAATACTCCTTGAGCTTCGCGTGGTAGTTCGGACGGCAGTTCGGACAGCCGATCGAGTTGATGTGCAGGCTCACGTCTTCGATGCCGAGGTCGGAGATGATCGAATCAGCCAGCGCGATGATGGTGGCATCGGCGAGCGGCGATTCCGAGCCGAACATTTCGACGCCGAACTGCGAGAACTCGCGGAAGCGGCCTGCCTGCGGGCGTTCGTGACGGAAGCAGTTGATGATGTAGTAATATTTGAGGGGCATTGCGTCGCCGTACTTGCCGTTTTCGATGATGGCACGGGCAACGCCTGCCGTACCTTCGGGGCGAAGGGTGATCGAGGGACCGTCGCGGTCGACAAAGGTGTACATTTCCTTCTGCACGACGTCGGTCGTACCGCCCACCCCGCGCGAGAAGAGCTCGGTCGCCTCAAAGGTGGGTACGCGGATCTCGCCGAAGCCGAATCTTGCCGCCGCCTCACGCGCGGTCGCCTCGACGAATCGCAGTTTTTCAGTATCTTCCGGGAAGAAATCGGAAGTTCCGGTAGGTTTACGGATCATATTGTACGTCCTTTCGGGGATTCATAAGATGATTACTCTATATTATAGCAAATGAAGCGGTAAATTGCAATAGATTTTCATGAAAAGCGCAAAAAAAGCACATCAAACTACGTATTATCTCTCAGCAAAGGAAAAAGCCAAGGAAGAGGGGGAGTCCGAGGGGGAGAAAATCTTCGGCGTTTGAGATGGTTTCTCCCCTGCGCCTTCAGGCTGCGTCCGACCACGTCGCACTCAGCCGCGATGCCTGCTTTG
>CAYRQA010000198.1:0-2565 GCA_964426285.1 uncultured Lachnospiraceae bacterium
GTGGAATAACTGTGATGGATTTAGACAGTTCTGGATTGACCTGTGGGAGAATGTAAAGCAGGTTGCTATCACAGTATGGAATGCAATAAAGGAGTTCTTTTCACAGGTGTGGGAGGCAATCAAGACGATTTTTTCCGCAGTATTTGAAGTAATAAAGACGCTTGTGACAACTTATTTCAATCTGTATAAAACGATTATCGAGACTGTTTTTAATGTAATAAAGACTGTCATTACAACAGTGTGGAATGCCATAAAGGGTGTATTTACCACAATATTCAATGTGATAAAAACACTGGTGAAAACGTATTTCAATATTTATAAAACAATCATTCAGACGGTTCTTACCATAATCCAGACTGTGATCACTACAGTATGGAATACGATAAAAACTGTGATTACCACAGTGCTGAATGCGATTAAAACGATATTTTCTACTGTGTGGAATGCAATCAAAACAATCGTTCAGGCAGTTGTTAGTGGCATTAAGGGATTGATTACCGGAGATTTCACAGCAGTGAAAAATTCGATTACAACAATCATGAATACCATTAAGAGCACCATTTCCACGATTTGGAATACCATCAAATCAACAGTGTCGACAGTGCTTGGAGCAATTAAGGGTGCTGTTACTTCTGTATTTAGTGGGATTGTAAATGCAGTAAAGGGAGCCATGACCAATGTCTTAAATGCAGTAAAGAACGGTTTTTCCAATGTGAAAAATCACATTACTGGATTGGCATCGCAGGCGATTACCTGGGGCAAGGATCTGGTTATGGGAATTGTAAATGGTATCAAGAGCTGCATTGGTGCTGTTGGTGATGCTGTAAAGAGCGTAGCGGATAAGATTAAGTCGTTCCTTCATTTCTCTGTTCCGGACGAAGGTCCACTTACCGATTATGAAACTTGGATGCCTGACTTTATGGGAGGTTTGGCAAAAGGAATTGAAAAGAGCCGAGGCATGATTCAGAAAGCAGTAAGTGGCGTTTCTTCGGATATGGTCATTAATCCCAAGGTCGGAGAAGTAGAAAGCAGCGCCTTGGCACAGGGAAATCTGCAGGCAGAGAGTATATCTGGAATGGTGTCAGCACTTAAAACAGCAATAGAGAATGTCAGTGGTTCGAATGGAGATATTGTGATTCCGGTATATCTTGGTGGAACCATGTTAGATGAAGTGATTGTATCAGCACAACAGAGAGCAAATTTAAGAAGCGGAGGTAGGTAAAATGGCATATTTGCAGTATTTGGTATTTAACAATAAAAACTTGCCCTTACCGGATTCTTACGATTTGGATTTATCGGATATTGAAGCAGACTCTGGCGGAGAAACAGAGGCAGGAACGACACAAAGAGATGTGGTTAGGACGGGAGTGGTTACCATTTCCGTCTCTTTTTCTGTTTCAAAAGTGTGGCTTAAGTTGTTGACGAAATACTCGAAGCTACCAAAGATCACAGTGCAGTATTTTGATACGGAGGAACTGGATTTGAAAGAAACGGAGATGTATATATCAGGATTTAAAGCAAAGCTGAAAAAAGATACATCTTACAAGGGCTTGTGGACCGTATCGTTTACACTGAATGAAATGTAGGAGGTGACGTTGGTGTTTGAAGTATCAGAAAAATTCAAAAATGCGGTAAGACAGAATACAAGAAAATATGAGTGGAATGGTTCAATCACCACGAAAGCCGGAAAAGTATATGAATTTGGTCCAAAGGATATTGTGAAGGGCTCCGGATATATTAAATGGCAGTGCTGCAGCAACACAGAAATAGAACTTGGAACCGTCTATGCAGCGGAGCTTGGAATTAGCCTCTTTTCTGAAATTGATAGATACACGTTGGAAGATGCTGTGATAAGACCTTATTATTCGTTGACGCTTTTAGATGGAAGTGTTGAAACAATACCAATGGGCGTTTTTGAAATTACAGAGGCAAATAGGAAAGTGCGAACTTTAGAAATCAAAGCCTATGATTACATGCTTCGCTTTGAGAAAACACTGAAATTAGATTCTTCCAGTGGTATGCCGTATCAATTTTTGAAAGTAGCATGTGAGGCATGCAAGGTAGAAATGGCACAGACAGTTGCTCAGATCAACGCGCTTTCGAATGGCAAAACAACTCTTGGAGTGTATGCTGATAATGATATGGAGACATTTCGAGATTTGATTTTTTATGTAGCACAGGTACTTGGATGTTTTTGTCAGATTGACCGATATGGAAGGCTTGTGCTGAAGCAATATGGAAACACACCAGTGTGGAACGTTCCACAGAAAGAAAGATTTGATAGCAGCTATTCTGATTTTGTGACACGTTACACAGCAGTTTCATCAACAAATCAGATAAGTCAGATAGCAGAGTACATTGCAATGGAAAAGGATGATGCCCTTACCATGAATCTTGGTGTAAATCCATTGATGCAATTTGGCCTGAAATCAGTAAGAGAAAAGATGTTAAGGGAAATCCTTACTGCACTGCAGAAAGTCAATTATGTACCATTTGATAGTTCGACCATAGGAAATCCAGCATTAGAGGTTGGAGATGTTTTGAAATTTTCTGGTGGTCATGCAG
>CAYRQA010000199.1:0-2510 GCA_964426285.1 uncultured Lachnospiraceae bacterium
CCCTATTCCCTATTCCCTATTCCCTATTACTTTTATTCGCTCCGCAGGAGGAAAAGCCATGTCTTCTCTTCGCATCGCCGTCATCGGCATCGGCAACATGGGTTCTGCCCATGCCGTTCACCTTTTCGGCGGCTTGATCGAAAACGCCACCCTTGCCGCAGTTTGCGACATCTCCCCCGCCCGTCACGAGTGGGCGGCAGAGAACCTACCGAATATTCCCCGCTTTGACAGTGCCGACGCCCTCTTTGCCGCAGGCATCGCCGACGCGGTGATCATCGCCACCCCCCATTACGCGCATACACCGCTTGCCATCGCCGCTTTCGCGGCGGAACTGCACGTCCTCACCGAAAAGCCCGAGACCGTGCGCCTTTCAGATGCACTCGCGATGAACGAGGCGGCTGACCGATCGGGAAAAGCCTTCGGCATCATGTTCAATCAGCGCACAAATGAGCTCTTCCGCAAGGCAAAGGAACTGGTCGAGAGCGGCGCACTCGGTCGCCGCCGTCGGCTCGACTGGGTGGTGACCAACTGGTACCGCACGCAAGCCTACTACGACAGCGGAAGCTGGCGCGGCAGCTGGCAGGGTGAGGGCGGGGGTGTCCTGCTCAACCAAGCGCCCCACAACCTCGACCTCATGCAGTGGATCTTCGGGATGCCGTCAAAGCTGCGCGCCACTTGCCGCGAGGGGGCTTATCATCACATCGAGGTCGAGGACGAAGCCTCGCTCGAGATGGTCTACCCCGACGGTGCGACCGCGCGGTTCTTTACCTCGACGGGTGAATACCCCGGCACAAACCGCCTCGAGATCGTGGGCGACCGCGGAAAGCTCGTCATCGAGCAGGGCGTACTCAAATATTGGGCGCTCTCGATGTCGGAAGAGGTCTACCGCTTCGCATCAAAGGACGCATCGAGCAAATTGGAGGCAACCTACAGCGAATTCACCCCCTCCGCACCAGAAAGCGGTCACGTCGGTGTCCTGCAAGCCTTCGTCGATCACGTTCTCGCAGGCACGCCTCTCATCGCTGACGGGCGCGAGGGCGTAAATATGCTCTCGCTCGCCAACGCCGCTTACCTCTCCTCCTGGACGGGCGAGGTGATCGCTCTCCCCTTCTCTGACAACGACGTCGATGCATTCAATATGCTCCTCTCTCAAAAATGCACGCTCGGCAAGCAGGTAGATCCCTCCCTCCACTCCGATCAATTCGCCGACGGAAAGATCAGCCCCCGCTGGAAGGTCAATTGGTGATTGATTGGCTCTGCCCCCCGACAGAAACCTTCTTGAAAGAAGATTCCTGCACCTCCAAGGACTTTTATTAAGCAGGGCAAATTCTTGCCCTGCACATAATACATACTGCCCCGAATGATGGATTACTGTGATCCCTCATTCGGGGCGGTGTTTTCAACCCAGCCGACGAGTATTCGTCGGCTTTATAAAAGTTCTTTAGGATGGGTTTGGGGAACCCTTTCTTTCAAGAAAGGGTTCCCCAAGGCGCTTCCCCCGCAAATCAAAACCGATAGCGATCGCCGATCGGTGCGACGGTGACCTCCAAGGTGAGCAGATAGCTTTCCAGCGCACGTTCGTAGCCCGACTTGCAAGCGCCGTTGCCGCTTGCAAGATATGCCGCAAGATAGGCGGCGGCAGGTGCGAGCGCATCGGGAAGCGGAAATTCTCCGCCCCTCAGCAGCGGAAGAGCGTCGCCCGTGTCACGCGCCTGCGCCACTGACAGCTCACATTCGATCGTTCGCACTGCACAGTCAAGCAGGCGAATGAGCTTGTCCTCCCAGAGGGCGGCGTCTGTTTCAGAGGGCGCACTGCAGAGGGCATCGGTGAGCATCAAAACCTCTTCGTTGAGCATCATATCAGATCGAGAGGTTCAGCAGAACCAGTTCATCGGGGCAAACGACCTTCGCGCCGTAGAGATGCAGACCCTTGACTGCGTCTGCAAAGCGCTTTTCGGGACGGAAGGCTTCGACTGCCGAAAGCTGTTCGGCAAATGCGATGGCACGTCTGGTGCGGGCAAAGCACTTGTGATAGCCGTCGGCGACTGCTACGTTGTTCGAAACGTAGATGTCAAAGCCGATGAGCGTTCCGAGGTAGCCGTTTGCCATCGCTTCGCTGTTGTCGGTCGCCTCGACCAGCTTCGCCTTGAGCAGGAGTGCAGCCACAGAGGGCGAGACCTCGAGCACGGTATCGGTGTTCGAGTTGACGTTGTTCGAGAGCAGCTTCTCTCTGGCTTCGATGAGCAGATCGAGCATATCGGTGTAGGCAACGCCTGCTTTGGTGATGGTGTTGTCAGCGCTCGCTTCGGTGTAGAGCGAGAAGACGTAAGCGTCCGCCTTGTCGGCAAGTCCGCCTGCCGCTTCACGCATAGCCGCCTGCATCAGCTTGGGCTTTGCCTGTACGCGGTCGACGTCGTCGATCTGGAAGTTGAACGCCTTCGCCTGATTGATCTCGAGAGTGACAGAACTGCCGCTGAGCGTCTCGGGCGAGGTCATATCGGTGTTGCGGG
>CAYRQA010000200.1:0-2467 GCA_964426285.1 uncultured Lachnospiraceae bacterium
GCCGGATTGTCTCCTCGCGTGCTTCCTCAGCGGTGGCGTGCATGGTGTGACCCTCCTGCCACAAAAATTCGCGCGAGCGCAGGAAGGGACGGGTGGTCTTCTCCCAACGAACGACCGAGCACCATTGATTATAGAGCTTGGGCAGGTCGCGGTAGGATTTGATGATGTCAGCATAGTGCTCGCAGAAGAGGGTCTCGGAGGTGGGACGCACGCAGAGACGCTCGGTCAGTTTCTCGCTGCCGCCGTGGGTGACCCATGCTACCTCGGGCGCAAAGCCCGCAACGTGATCTTTCTCTCTCTGCAGAAGCGATTCGGGAATGAACATCGGCATATAGACGTTCTCGTGTCCCGTCTTCTTGAAGCGATCGTCGAGGTTCTTCTGGATCAGCTCCCAGATCGCATAGCCGTAGGGACGGATGATCATGCATCCCTTGACGCTCGAATAAGCGATCAGGTCTGCCTTCACACAAATATCGGTGTACCATTTCGCAAAATCTTCGTCCATAGATGTGATCTGCGCTACCATTTTTTTGTTATCAGCCATGTTGTTTTTCTTGAGGAAAAACTTTTGAGAAAAGTTTTTCCTCAAACTCCTTTTCAAAAGATTCTTCTTGAAAACCCTTTTGGGAAAAAGGGTTTTCAAACTTTCTCAAAAACTTTTTAGGAAATTACTTTATAGCTATCCCTGCACGACAACGCAGTTGTCGTGCTTATCAAAAGTTCTTTGCCCCGCTTTCTTTCAAGAAAGCGGGCGGGTTCCAAGGGTAGAGCCCTTGGCGGGGTTTGGGGCGGAGCCCCAATCATTTAGCAACCGAAGTGATGATCTCGGCAGAGCCCTTTACCTCAACTGTGCCCATGCCTGCGGGGAGGAAGTAGCTGTCGCCCTTCTTCATAGGTTCGCCGCCGATGGTGCCCTCACCCGAGAGGCAGAGGACGTGGGTGAAGCTGTCGCCGACGGTCAGGGTGACGTCGCCGATATGGCGCTCGACTGCGAAGTACTTGCAGTTGGCGAGTGCGCCGTCATACTTGCCGTTCGAGTAACGGATGGCGTCGATCTGATCCTCGGTGTAGTCGATGATCACGTCGAGTGCCTTTTCAACGTGCAGGGGACGGAGCTGACCGTCCTTGCCGCGGCGGTTGTAGTCGTAGACACGGTAGGTCACGTTGGAGGACTGCTGGATCTCGGCGATCAGGATGCCCGCACCGATGGCGTGTACACAGCCCGCGGGGATGAAGAAGACGTCGCCGGGATGCACGTCGACATAGTGGAGATATTGTTCGAGCGTGCCTTCCTTGGCGGCAGCTGCGAAGGTGTCTTTGTTGTAGTTTTCGAGCCCGTAGACGAGCTGTGCGCCCGGCTCGGCGTCGACGATGTACCACATTTCGGTCTTGCCGAATTCGCCCTCGTTTGCCTGTGCGTATTCGTCGTCGGGGTGAACCTGGATCGACAGCTTGTCGCAAGCGTCGATGAGCTTGATGAGCAGGGGGAATTTGTCTGCCTTGTCGCCGAGGTAGTCGGCGAGGGTCATGCCTGCGTGTTCGCCGTTCACGATGGTGTTCATGCCGTCATAGCGAGCGGTCAGCTCCCAGCTCTCGGCAACCTTGTCGAGGTCGCAGACCTTGCCGAATTCGCTTTTCAGCTTCGTGCCGCCCCAGATGATCTCCTTGCAGACGGGGGAGAGCTTCAGAGGATATTTTATCAGTTCCATGTTCGTTTCTCCTTTTTTGAGAAAATTTCTTGTATAAAACCTATTATAGCAGACAATACTGATTTTGTAAATCATTAAAAAGGAGATTTTTTAAAAAATGAATCAAAATTCCACCAATAATCAGCAGAACAACCGTACCATGAACGCACAGAACGCGAACAACAAGGCGCAGAACGCCAACAACAAGACGCAGAACGGCACGAACGGCACCAACGCCAACAACGCGAACAATGCCAATAATGCGAACAACAAGACGCAGGGCGGCACTAACCAGAACAATCAGAACTGCCGCTGAATGCAGACGAAGAGGACGGCGAAAGCCGTCCTCTTCGTTTGCGTGGGAGAGGCGTTCGAGCGGGCGACCGACTTTGCCCGTAAGGGCAAATGTCGCACACTTCGCTTTAGCGATGTGCTGACTATCACTCAAACGCCGAAATTTCTTTCCCCTTCTCTCCGCCCTCGCCTGTGGCGAGGGCTCCTCTCATCCCCAAACTCCTTGGCTCTGCCGAAGTTGGGGTAATTTTGAAAGGGCGGCAAATTCTTGCCGCCCTTTCAAAGGTTTTTGGAGGTGCAGGACCCTTTTTTTTAAAAGGTTCCTGCCGGAGCTCGAGGCAGAGCCTTGAATACAATTTATTTCAATTCAATAATGCTCTCGTCCCACATGGAGGGTGCTTCGTAGCCCATGAGGTTGACGGTGGTGGCGGCTACGTTGGAGAGACCGAACTGACCCTTGTCCTCCTTGACGGCGTAGGCGTCCT
>CAYRQA010000201.1:0-2464 GCA_964426285.1 uncultured Lachnospiraceae bacterium
GCGGTGCTTGCCCTACATACATAAAAGGCTGTTGCCGTGGCTGTGAGGAAGAACATACCACGGGCGATTGCTTCACGCACGATTGCGTGAAAGAAAAGAAACTGAACTTCTGCGGGGGGGTGCGAGAACTTCCCGTGTGAAACGACCATGACAAAACCGCACGCCACCGTGCTTGACAAGGATTGGCTTGCGTGGAAGAAGAAAAGCGGGAGGAACGGGTAAAATGGCAGATATTCTTTTCAAAACAGACGATTATATCTTCGACGTCAGAACCGTGGGCGTGCTTGTGAAAGACCGAAAGATACTCGTTCAGCGTGACAAGGACGGAAATGAGTATGCTCTGCCCGGCGGTCACGTAAAGCTTGGGGAAACCACAGAGGAAGGGCTTGTTCGCGAATATAAGGAAGAAACGGGCGCGGACATTCGCCCCCGACGCCTTTTGTGGACAGAAGAATGCTTTGGGGAATGGAAGGGCTCAAAAGCGCACAACCTTGCCTTCTATTATCTCATTGAACTGTGCGACGGTTCGGATATTCCCGACGAGGGTAAATTTGTGTCGCACAAGGATAGTTGCAACGTTGTGATCGGATGGATGCCGATCGATCAGCTGTCGGACGTTGTGATCTATCCCGAGTTCTTGAAAAAGAAGATCTTTGAATTGGATAGCCCTCCCGAACACTTTATCAGCAGATGAGGAGAACAATATGGACTTTATCGAACTTGCCAAAATAGAAAACGAAGCCGAACGGGTGAACAGAACCTACGATATTTTCAACGAGGACAGTCGGCTCAATCATTCCAAAGCCGCGCGGGTTGAATTCCTCACTACCGTTCGCTACATCGAAAAATATTTAAAAGCCGACGACAAGATCCTTGACGTCGGCGAAGGGGCGGGCGAATACAGCCTGTATTTTGCGAGGAAGGGATATGAGGTGTCAGCGCTTGAGCTTGCCGACGCCAATATCGCGGCGTTCCGCAAGAAGCTGAAACCCGAGGACAAGATCGACCTTGTGCAAGGCAACGCACTTGATCTCTCTCGCTATGCGGAGGGCTCCTTTGACGTCGTGCTTCTCTTCGGCCCGCTTTATCACCTGCAAAGCGATGCCGACAAGCTGACGTGTATCCGCGAGGCAAAGCGCGTCTGTAAGGATGGCGGGAAAATCTTCTTTGCCTTTATTTCCAACGATTTTATTTTCCTCACCGAGTTTCAATATGACGTGAACTATTTTTCGAGCGGAGATTACAACAAGGAAACCTTCAGACTCAACGATTTCCCGTTTGTCTTCCACACGGTCGATGCCGCGCGAGCACTTCTTGCACGCGGTGAGGTAAAGGTCATACACGAGGTTGCGTCGGACGGTGCAAGCGAACTGATGGCAGAACGCATCAATGCCATGAGCGACGAGGACTATGCGCAGTATATCCGCTATCACTTCTATATCTGCGAAAAGCCCGAGCTGCTCGGCATGACCAATCATTTATTGTTCGTGGGCGAAAAAGGCAACTGAAGGGGGCTATTTGACCCGCTTGGCGTGTGCCTGCGCCAGCGCGAGCAGGATGGTAGGGGAGACACAGATCAGCGGAGAGAAGCCGTCGATGAAATCGGTCAAAAACAGGCTCAGCCCCTGAACGAAGCTGATGGCGCCGGCGAAGAGGAAGACTGCTTCGAGAAAATTTATGTATTCGGACGAAGAGAAGGGATTCTTCTGCATAAACCACAGCATGAATCGGAGAAAGGGATAGAAAAGGATCACACAGAGAGGTGCTACGACCGCAAGTGTCCCCTTCTGTTCTGATTTGCCGAATATGAGGAAGAGGATATAGCAGAGCAGTGCAATGCCCGCGACGATCGGCAGCCATATCTTGCTGTATGAAAAGATGCGGTCAAGGAAGCGGCGAAGGCGAGAGGGCGGCTTTTTGCTTTGGGTGATCACGGTGTAGAGCTGTTCGATCGTCGTGCCCAGTGCCTCTGCCAGCGGGAGCATCAGCTCGGTGGCGGGGTATGCCGCGCCCGTTTCCCATTTCGAGACGGCTTTGTTGCTCACATCGAGCATTTTCCCGAGCTCGCTCTGGGACAGGTTCTTTTTTTCGCGCAGATCGCGGATGTAATTTCCGAATGCGTAATTGTTCATGGATGACCTCGCTGAGTGTTTGATTTGACTTCATTATAACACAGCAAAGGTGGAAAATCAATCCAAATTCGCCGAAATTTCCGTCGAATATCGGTAGAATGTGCTTCAAAGGATGGGGAAATCGCCATCTTGAGCATAAAACGCTTCGCGGAAAATTATAATGAGAAAATATTGACAAAACGGTTGACAAAGGCATCGCTTGCAGGTACAATGTAATCAAAATCGGTCGACGAGTATTCGTCGACCTTAATAAAAGTTTTTGAAGATTCCAAAGAAACTTTTTTCAAAAAGTTTCTTTGGCGGGATCCAAGGGCAGAGCCCTTGGCGGGGTT
>CAYRQA010000202.1:0-2456 GCA_964426285.1 uncultured Lachnospiraceae bacterium
GACAAAATGAGCCCTGCAAGCATTTGCAGGGCTTTTAGGGGGGGGGAGGGGGCTTTCTTTCAAGAAAGCCCCCTAAAAGCCCTGCAAATGCTTGCAGGGCTCATTTTGTCGGGAAGGCATCCCGCATTCGGGTGAAAATCAAGTGACAGAATCCCCCTCGAGAACTTTCTTGCTCCGTTGACAATCGCCCCCCCCCGATCTGCTATACTGTACTTTAAAAAAGCAGAAAAATTTGCAAAAAAATTAATTTCGCACGCAACAAAAGTGCGTTTTTGAAGGAGTTATAGAAAAGGGGATCGGGCAAGTGCCGACTGCGGTGAAAGGGCGGTCGTGCGCTCCCTTGTTCCACCCGACGGAAGGAGAAACTATCATGAAACACCTTAAAACGACCCTCGCACTCCTGCTTGCAGGACTGCTGCTCACATCCTCGCTCACTGCCTGCGATTCGGACACGCCGTCTGCCGACGAGACTGCCGATGCGACCACCACTCTTGCCGATCCCGAGCCCGAAGCGCCCGCGACCCAGCCGCTCGAGCCCGCGGCACTGCTCCGCAAGATCCACAGCACCGACGAGGTGCTCATCGAGATCAGAGAATCGGAGGTTCACGAGGCGTACTCGGTTACCTATCACTATACCTCCGAGATAACCTGTATACGCGACGGAAATGCGGTTCAATATACCCATAATCAGCAGGAAAAAGAGCAATCGTACCCGCTGAAACGCTATTACGATCTGGGCGAGAAGCTCTGCTACGTTGAGGACGGGCGCTCATGGATGACCGAGCCCCTCTATCAAAGCTGGTCGGACTTTGAATGGGAGCTGAGGGGCTATATCGACGAGGAGCAGCTGCTCGGCAAAAAGCCCTGGAAGCTGGTTGACGGCAAATACGTCTATACCGAAGAGGGGCTCGAGCTGCGCAGCGGAATGCGCCGCTACGAAGGGGAGCTTTTGATCGAGATGACCGCCGAGGGCAACCCCTATACGCTTACCGAAACGATGATCGGGAGCGGCGACTGGGTCAGCTACACAAATGTGATCAAGGTCACCTTTGCCGACATGACCGTCATCCTGCCCGATGCTTAAAACGGATGCCGATCCCTACAAGGTTTGCAAAATACCTTTGATGCGGACAGTCGAGGGCGCCTGTCCCTACGAAGGTGCGTGCAAATCATTCTCCCAACCCCGTAGGGGCGGATTCCATATCCGCCCGTTTATGCGGTTGGCGGTGAATTTCGCCCGCCTTACAGAATTCAAAATGTGCCTGCAAAATTTCTATAAATTTTTCCAAAATTATGAGCAAAAAGGGCGATTTTTGAGGAGTTATAGGTGAAAGGAGGTTGAAGCCAAATGCCACACGCACAAGACGAACGCGAGAAGATCGTGCGGATGCACGCGAATACGGTCTGGCGGGTCGCTCTGTCCCGCACCAGGAGGGAAGAGGCGGCGGAGGAAGTCTTCCAGGAGGTCTTCCTGCGGCTCTTCAAGAAGGAGCGCTCCTTCGAAGATGAAGAGCATCGCAAAGCATGGCTGATCCGCACTACGCTGATCTGCTGCCGCAGATATCTGTCAGACTATTTTGCAAGCGCCACACTCTCCCTCGATGAGGTAGTCGAGTCAGCCTGTTCGACCCTGCCCGAAAAAGGGCACGAACTCTACGAAGCCATCCTCAGACTGCCCGCCAAATACCACATTCCCATCGTCCTCTATTACGTCGAGGGATTGCCGATCGAGCAGTGCACTGCGGCAATGAAGCTCAATCGATCTACCTTTCACACAAGGCTGTCCCGCGGGAAATAGCTCTTAAAAGATGCATTGAAAGGAGGAGATTCCCTTGATTTGGCCCCCTTGATTCGATCCGTGACAATCTGAATGCACCGAGCGAATTGGTTGATGCGGTCGCGACGGGTGAGCCCTATTGCCGCAAAGAACGCTCGGGCGACAGCAAGCGCCGCCATGTAAAGCGCTTTTCGGCGGCGATCGCGGTCTACGTCTGCATGGCATTGCTCCTCGTCAGCACCGTCACACTCCTGCCCGAGATTGTTCAAATATACCGTGGGGATGTTCGTCGACGACCACTTTATCCTTGAGGATGGGCGCTATGTGGCGACAGAGGCGTTTCTTGATCACTGCTTGGAAGCAGGCAAGACGGGCTCGGCAGACGGGAGTGACTATTTTGAGGAGCTGTACGGGGAAAATCCCACCTACGAGATCAGCTTTGCCTACGAGAACGATGCCCATACCTTCAGCTACCGCTTCATTGCCGAGGACGGCAGATTGGTGGATGAGATGATCCTCACCCTCACCTTCGGCGACGTGACCGTTCAGTTCCCCCTAAAACCCCTTCAAAAACTTTTTTAGCAGAACAACGCAGTTGTTCTTCGGGGCAACGCTTCCATCCGCCCCTACTACCTTGTTTCGTCTAAAAGTTGACAAATTGATATATACTCCGTAGGGC
>CAYRQA010000203.1:0-2415 GCA_964426285.1 uncultured Lachnospiraceae bacterium
TGAGAAGTCAGCAGAGCCCATAGTAGTGAAGAAGTTTCTGTAATGGAAATGGAGCGAAGGGGTGAACAATCAATCAGTTTGAGTATGTCTCGTATTGCAGAGAAGACAGACATCTGCCGTAACCAATCGGGTAAAAGATGGTCAAATCAAGCGAGACGGAAAGGAAAGAACGCATGGACACAAGTAGTCTAATGGAGCAGATACTATCTAGCGACAATCTCAATAGAGCATATCTGCAAGTCGTACGAAACAAAGGTGCAGAGGGCGTGGACGGAATGAAATACACAGAACTCAAAGAACACCTTGCAAAGAACGGCGAAAGCATCAAGGAACAGATGAGGACAAGAAAATACAAACCTCAGCCAGTACGAAGAGTGGAGATACCAAAGCCTGATGGTGGTGTCAGAAACTTAGGAGTACCAACAGTAACAGACAGATTTGTACAGCAAGCCATTGCACAAGTGCTTATACCAATCTATGAGGAGCAATTCCATGACCATAGTTACGGATTCAGACCCAATAGATGCGCACAACAAGCAATTCTGGCAGCACTGGATATGATGAATGATGGTAATGATTGGATTGTAGACATTGACTTGGAAAAGTTCTTCGACACAGTAAACCACGACAAGCTGATGACTTTGATTGGTAGAACAATTAAGGACGGAGACGTCATTTCTATTATAAGAAAGTACCTTGTTAGTGGAATTATGATAGATGATGAATACGAGGATTCTGTTGTGGGAACACCACAAGGCGGAAATCTATCTCCATTGTTAGCAAACATCATGCTGAATGAACTTGACAAGGAAATGGAGAAAAGAGGGCTAAACTTTGTACGATACGCAGATGACTGTATCATTATGGTCGGAAGTGAGATGTCTGCAAACCGAGTAATGAGAAATATAACTCGATTTATTGAAGAGAAACTAGGGCTCAAGGTCAATATAACCAAGAGTAAAGTAGACAAACCACAAGGACTTAAATACCTAGGTTTTGGATTTTACCATGATGAAATAGCATCACAGTATAAGGCAAAACCACATCAGAAGTCAGTCGAAAAGTTTAAGCAGAAAATGAAATGTCTAACCCGAAGAAATTGGAGTGTTAATAATAGTTATAAGATTGAAAAGCTCAATCAACTAACCAGAGGATGGATTAACTATTTCGGGATAGGAGAAATGAAATGGTTATGCAAAGACATAGACGCACAGATACGCAGAAGACTGCGTATGTGTATATGGGTACACTGGAAAACTCCGCAGAATCGTGCACAAAATCTTATGAAGCTGGGAATGTATAGACAGAAAGCTTATGCAGTGGCATACAGCGGAGCACGGGTTGCTCATTTAAGCGAGGGCGTGCTTAATTATGCGATAACAAACAAGAGACTGGCTTCATTTGGTTTAATATCAATGTATGACTACTATACCGAGAGGTTGGTAACATGTTAAGTTGATTGAACCGCCGTGTACCGAACGGTACGCACGGTGGTGGTGTGCCATGCAAGGCATACAGAAGATGAAGGAAGGTCCTTCGACAGGAATTGAACAGGCAAGCCTGTCAAATCACTCTAATGCTGCTGTGATTCAGGTCATAGTAGTGAGCGATTAGAGAAAAGGTTATTCTAATAACCAGATGGGATACATGAAGATGAACGAAAGTGAACCACTGATGAAGTGTCGAAAGCGTAAGACTTCTGCAAAACCTATCTTTCACCACTGGGTAGGGATGAGAATAGAGGAAACCTGTAAAGCTGACTATTTGTGGAACGGCATTAAGGTGGCATGAGCATGTATTAGGCTTCTGCATGAAACATGGGAACCTGTAGAGTAATGAAAATCGAAAAGATACAAGTCACAGAAAGATGAGGTCGAAAGTAGAAAGGTATTCTACAGGGGCGGAGTTACTCGTAGTAGTGATGAAGTTGCTGTAATGGCAATGGAGCAAAGGGGTAACATCATTCTGCTTGATACTGAAAACAACTGGGAAACTAGGAGGATTGGATGAGCGAGAGCAAACAATACGAGATACCTAAAAGGGTGGTCATCGAGGCTTACAAAAGGGTAAAAGCTAATAAAGGCAGTGCAGGAATAGATGGTGTTGATTTTGAAATTTTTGAGAAGAAACTCAACAATAATCTATACAAGATATGGAATCGAATGAGCTCCGGGAGCTATTTCCCTTCTCCGGTATTGGCAGTAGAAATACCAAAGAAAGCCGGCGGAACAAGAAGACTCGGAATACCAACGATTTTAGACAGAATTGCACAAATGGTTGCAAGAATGTATGTAGAACTTGTGGTAGAACCAATGTTTAGCGAAGATTCTTATGGATACAGACCAAACAAGTCAGCTATTGGGTAAAATTTAATTTTTAATGCATATTTCCACTACTAAATGCAACACTTTCTAT
>CAYRQA010000204.1:0-2323 GCA_964426285.1 uncultured Lachnospiraceae bacterium
CTGCAGAACCATGCAGAACTGATCGTGAACGCCCTCGCGTCTTACGTCCTTGGTGGGGATGCCGTCGATGCGGATCTCGCCGCCCTGTATTTCGTGGAATCGCATGAGCAGATTGACCATCGTGGTCTTGCCCGCGCCCGTAGGACCGACGATCGCGATCTTCTGACCCGGTTTAGCCGAAGCCGAAAAATCGTGAATGATCGTTCTGTCGGAATCCTCGTAACCGAACTTGACGTGATCGAATTCGACCGAACCTTTCACATTCTCCAGCTTTTCGGTCTTGCCGCTTTCGTCTTCCATTTCCTCAGCTTCGAGGAATTCAAAGACGCGCTCGCCTGCTGCAGCAGCCGACTGAAGGGTCTGCATAGACTGTGCGATCTGCGAAAGAGGCTGTGTGAAGTAGCGGACATAGAGAACGAATGCAACGATAACCGAAAAATCGATCGTACCGTTCAGCGCCATAGAACCGCCGACGATGCAGACCGCCACATAAGCGAAGTTGCCGATAAAGGTCATGAAGGGCATCATCAAACCCGAGAGGCAGTGCGCCTTGAAACCGCTTTCTCTGAGCGAACCGTTAAGCTCGTCGAAGGTCTTGATCGCCTGCGCTTCACCGTTATACGCCTTAACGACGGTGTGTCCTGCATAGATCTCTTCGATATGACCGTTGAGCGCACCCAGTGCTCTTTGCTGACGAACGAAGTATTTCTGGCTTCTGCCCATGATCAGCATCATGAAGACAAAGCCGATAAGTGTTGCGGCGACGGCAGTGAGCGCCATGATCCAGTTGGTGATGAGCATCATGAAGAAGCTGCCGACAAAGAGCACGATCTGTGAGATCAGGTTGCCGATGCTCTGGTTGAGCGACTGACCGATGGTATCGACGTCGTTGGTCACGCGCGAGAGCACGTCGCCCGTCGAGTTGCGGTTGTAGTACCACATAGGCAGACGGTTGATCTTGTGCGAAATATCTTTACGCATGGTCTTCGAGACACGCTGGGTAACGGTTGCCATGATGAAATGCTGTGCCGAAGACAGCAGCCAGCTTGCCGCATAGAAGCAAACGAGCGTGATCGCTACTCTTGTGATCGAATCGAGGGCGATATTGCCTGTGATAAGCCCCTTTTCGATGTACTTAGCGATCTCCGACAGCTTATCGGGACCGAGCAGTTGAAGAACAGTTCCGATGATCGCGCAAGTGATCGCGATAACAAACGCAGCTGCGTACTTTTTACAGTAGCTGAGCAGCTTTTTCCATGTACCGGCTAGGTCTTTCGCCTTTTCGCCGCCGCCCATTCTGCCGCCCGGACCGCCGGGGCCTCGGCGCATCGGTCTCTGCTGACTTTGACCGAATTCGTATTCTTTCTTTTCCATTACGCCAATTCCTCCTTTGAAAGCTGTGAAAGGGCGATCTGCCGATATACCTCGCAGTTAGCCATCAGTTCATCGTGCTTGCCCATTCCGACCATCTTGCCGTCTTCGAGCACGATGATCTTGTCGGCATCTCTGATCGTACCGATACGCTGGGCAACGATCAGTCGTGTGGTATCGTCGCACTTTTCATCCAAACTCTTGCGAAGAATGCGGTCGGTCTTATAGTCGAGCGCCGAGAAGGAGTCGTCGAAGATGAGAATCTCGGCTTTTCTTGCCAGTGCACGCGCGATCGAAAGACGCTGCTTCTGCCCGCCCGAGAAGTTGGAGCCGCCCTGTGCGACGTAGCCGTCGTATTTGTCTTCGAGCCCGTTTACAAACTCGCTTGCCTGCGCGGTATCGATTGCTTCGGCAATCTCGTCTGTGTCGGGCTTAGCTTTGCCGTTGTCGCCGTAGGCAATGTTCGAGCGGATCGAACCCGAGAAGAGGGTTGCCTTCTGCGAAACGTAGGCGATCTTATTGCGGAGCGCCTGCTCGTCGTAGGCTTTGACGTTCACGCCGTCGACCAGTACCTCGCCCTCGGTCACGTCATAGAAACGGGGGATGAGGTTGATGACCGTGGTCTTGCCGCAGCCGGTCGCGCCAATGAATGCGACTGTTTCGCCCTTCTTGGCGGTGAAGGAGATGTCGTGAATGACGTCTGCCTCGGCATCGGGATAACGGAAGGATACGTTTCTGAATTCAACTTCACCTTCCATGCCTTCTTTGCCTTCGACAGCGCTTCCGTTATGAATAGAGGGAACGGTGTCGAGCACTTCGTTGACACGCTTTGCCGAAACGGAAGATCTCGGCAGCATCATAAAGATCATGGCGAGCATCATAAAGGACATGACAACTTGTATGCCGTACTGGGTAAAGACCATCATATCGCCGAACATCGCGATCCTTTCGA
>CAYRQA010000205.1:0-2311 GCA_964426285.1 uncultured Lachnospiraceae bacterium
CCTTTTGAAAAAGATTCCCCCTAAGACCCCCTCGAAAACTTTTGAAAAGTCGGGCGAATACTCGCCCGACAGATAAACATAGCGCTCCGAATGAAGAATGATCGATTTCTTCATTCGGAGCGATGCATTTTACAGACCCTCGTAGGGGACGGCGCCCTCGACGTCCCGTTTCGCGAGATTTCCATCGAATCGCATTCCCGCGAGCCGTTCGGACGCGGGCGATTCGTGAATCGCCCCTACGAGTATTATTGAATCCACTCCCGCGCGGCAAGTATTTGCAGCGCTTTCAAAAAGTTTTGGAGGGTTTTAGGGAACCTTTTTCAAAAGGTTCCCTGAGAAAAGACCTCCATCGCTTCCCTGTACCCGTCGAATCCCTTGCCGCAGATGGTTTTCTTGGCGACGAGGGAAACGTAGGAGAACTGACGGAAGGCTTCGCGGGTGACGATGTCCGAGAGGTGCACCTCGACGGTCGGGATGGCGACCGCCTTGAGCGCATCGAGGATGGCGACGCTCGTGTGGGTGTAGGCGGCAGGGTTGATGACGATGCCGTCGAAAACGCCGTATGCCGACTGGATCTTGTCGACGATCACGCCCTCGTGATTCGACTGGAAGACTTCGATCTCGTGACCGAGCTCTGTCGCCCACTTGTGGAGGTTATCGCAAAGCGTTGCGTAATTCTGCGAACCATAGATGGCAGGCTCGCGCAGACCGAGCAAATTGAGGTTAGGACCGTTGATAATGAGCAATTTCATGGTATTTTCTCCTTGAATCGGTAGATGATCGTCAAATTCCCGCGGCAAGCGACGGGAGCAATTCGATGATGCGGTCAGCCAGCTCGGGCGAAGAGGTGAAGGCGAGCTCGCACCTCGCCACCGAGCGGTAGAGGGGCAGGCGCACCTCAAGCAGATCGGCAAGGCGATTCTGCTGAGAAAGCGGGCGGCCGTCGGTGATCAGCTGATCGAGGGGGCGGTTGATGAAGAAAACGATGCTGTTCTGGCGAAGCAGATCGAGGTTTTCGGGGCGGGTGACGATGCCGCCGCCCGTTGCGATGATCTTGCCGCTCAGCTTGGTCACGTCCTCGGCAACCTGATGCTCGAACCCTCTGAAATAATCCTCGCCCCCCTCCTCAAAGAGCTCGGGGATGGCCTTTTCCGTGCGCTCGACGATTTTTTGGTCGGTGTCGATCAGCTCGCGCCCCGTTTTTTCGGCAAGGAGTGCACCGATCGTGCTCTTTCCGCAAGAGGGCATCCCGACAAGCAGAATATTGGTCGTTTCCATGCGAATTTCAGCAATGATCTTTTCAATTTCGGCATCCTTTTCGGGGATCGCTTCGTCGCTCGTCAGCTTGCCGAAGAAGAGCAGATGCGCCAGCTTCGCCTGTGCAACGAGCATGGGCAGTCCGTCGACGTTCGGGATGCCCAGCCGCTCAGCATCGAGCAGGAGCTTGGTGCGTGCGGGATTGTAGATGATGTCGACCACGCCGACGAGCTTGGGAAAGCGCTCGAGCTCGACGGGCGAAGCTCCGTTGTTGGGGTACATTCCGACGGGCGTGGTGTTGACGATGACCCCTGCATCGGCATGGCGGTCGATATTATCGTAGTTGTCCTCGCCGCTGCGTGAAATGACGACCACCTCGGATGCGCCGAGCTCTGCCAGCACGTACTGCGCCATGACCGAGCTGCCGCCGCTGCCGAGGACGAGGCACTTTTGCCCCTTCGGGGAGATGTCCGCTCGACGAAGCATATAGGCAAAGCCGTAAGCGTCGGTGTTGTAGCCGTAAAGGTCGCCGTCCGCACCCTTCACCACCGTGTTGACACTGCCGATGGCGCTTGCGCGCTCGGAAATATGCTCGCAGGCTATAAGGGCGTCCTTTTTGTAGGGAATGGTGACGTTATAAGCGGCAAAATCGCGGTTTTTGAAGAAATCGGCGACCGATTCCTTGGGGAGCTCGGTGAGGGCGTAGTCGGGGTTGCCGAGTTCGCGGTGAATTTGGGGCGAAAAGCTGTGTCCGAGCTTTTCGCCGAGCAGTCCGTATGTCATAGTGTGTCTCCTTTGGGGACTCCGTCCCCAAACCCTGCCAAGGGCTCTGCCCTTGGAACTCCAAAAACTTTTGGAGAAGGGATTTTTATGATGGTTGGTGTAGCGGATTCAGTAAAGCTGTAACTGTTTGCGAGAGGGGAGACCGACTTCGCCGAAGGCGAATGTCGCGCACTTCGCTTTAGCGAAGTGATGCCACCTCCTCAGGCTCTCCCCTCATCTTCCTTGGCTCGGCTTTTCGTGGAATATGTTTCTCTGCGCGACAAGTACTTGT
>CAYRQA010000206.1:0-2307 GCA_964426285.1 uncultured Lachnospiraceae bacterium
GATACAGGTAGCGGCACCGCCGAAAGGCTCGATCTCGGTAGGGTGATTGTGGGTCTCGTTCTTAAAGAGGAGCAACCAGTCTTCTGTTGCGCCGTCAAATTCAGCCTTGATCTTGACGGTGCAGGCGTTGATCTCCTCCGATTCGTCGAGTTTTGGGAGCTTTCCCTGCGCCTTGAGGTAACGGGTCGCGATGGTCGCGATGTCCATGAGGTTCTGGGGCTTGGTGCGGTTCAGCTCCTTGCGGACTGCAACGTAGCGGTCGTATGCCTTCTGAAGCAGTTCATCCTCGAAGCGCACGTTGTCGATGGTGGTGAGGAAGGTGGTGTGACGGCAGTGATCCGACCAGTAGGTGTCGATCATCTTGATCTCGGTGATGGTGGGGTCGCGATCCTCGGAGATGAAGTAGCTTTGGCAGAATTTGAGGTCGTCAAGGTCCATTGCCAGTCCCTGCGCCTTGAGGAAGTCCTTCAGACCCTCCTCATCGAGCTTGGTGAAGCCGTCGAGGGTGGCTACCTCGGTGGGGATGGCGTACTCGGTCTTGAGGGTGGCGACCGTTTCGAGCGATGCTTCTCTCGCTTCGACGGGGTTGATAATGTGCTTTTTGACAGCGGCGAGCTGTTCATCGGACAGACTGCCGATGAAAGCGTAAACGCGTGCCGTGCGGACGGTCGGCTTTTCGCCCTGCGAGATGATCTGGATACACTGTGCGGCGGAATCGGCTCTCTGGTCGAACTGACCGGGGAGGTATTCGACGGCAACGATCGTCGCGTCTGCCATTTCGGGCAGTTCGGCGTAGGTCAGGTCGAGCTGAGGCTCGGAAAAGACCGTCTTGACCGCGTAATCGAAGAGCTCTTCGGTGATATTTTCAACGTCGTAGCGGTTGAAGAGGCGCAGGTCGCTGACGGTGGAAATCTGAAGCAGTTCGTGCAGTTCGGAGAGCAGTTTAGCGGCTTCGTTGGCGAGTTCTTTCTTCTTTTCAACAAAAATTCTGTAAACCATGTAAAAATCCTCTCTTATTCGGTCTTTCCCGCGGCAAGGGCACGTTTGCCGATGTCACTGCGGTAATAGGCGTTCTCAAACGATACGGTCTTCACTGCCGTATATGCCTTTTCGATGGCTTCTTCGAGGGTGGGGGCAGTCTCGGCCACGCCGAGCACGCGTCCGCCTGCGGTGACCAGCTTGCCGTCGGTGATCTTCGCTCCTGCAACGTAGATGTTGGCGGTCGTCTCACTCGGAAGCAGGATCTCGAAGCCGCTCTCGTACTTCTGCGGGTAGCCGTTCGATGCCATGACGACACAGCAAGCCGCCTCGTCTGCAAATTCGACGTCGATCTCGGCGAGTTTGCCCTCGGTGACCGCCTGCATAACGGTGAGCAGGTCGGTTTTGAGCAGGGGCAGGACGACCTGCGTCTCGGGATCGCCGAAACGGCAGTTGTATTCGATGACCTTCGGTCCGTTCGGCGTGAGCATCAGCCCGAAGTAGAGGCAGCCCTTGAAGGTGCAACCCTCTGCGTTCATGGCGGCAACGGTGGGCAGGAAGATCTTCTCCATGCACTCTGCCGCGACTGCGTCTGTGTAGTAGGGGTTGGGTGCTACAGTGCCCATGCCGCCCGTGTTGAGCCCCTCGTCGTTGTCGCGCGCGCGCTTATGATCCATCGAGGAGACCATCGGCACGACCGTCTTGCCGTCGGTGAAGGAAAGCACCGACACCTCGGGTCCCGTGAGGAATTCCTCAATGACCACTCTGCTGCCCGATTCACCGAAGACCTTGTCCTCCATCATCGAGCGGACTGCGTCCTTGGCTTCATCGCGGGTCTGCGCGATGATCACGCCCTTGCCGAGTGCGAGACCGTCCGCCTTGACGACCGTGGGGATGGGCGCGTTCTCGAGATATGCGAGCGCCTTGTCCATCTCGGTGAAGACCTCGTATTGTGCAGTGGGGATGTTGTATTTTTTCATGAGATCCTTCGAGAAGACCTTGCTTCCCTCGATGATCGCCGCCTTTGCCTCAGGACCGAAGCAGGGGATGCCGACCTCGTTCAGTGCGTCTACACAGCCGAGCACCAGCGGATCGTCGGGTGCGACTACGGCATAGTCGATGGCGTTTTCCTTGGCGAATGCGACGATCTTGTCGATCTCCTTCGCACCGATCGGCACGCAGGTCGCGTCAGCGGCAATGCCGCCGTTTCCAGGGAGGGCGTAAATGACCTCCACCGTTTTGTTTTCCTTCAGTTTCTTGATGATGGCGTGCTCTCTGCCGCCACCGCCTACTACCATAAGTTTCATGATTTTTATCTCCTTGTGGGGC
>CAYRQA010000207.1:0-2280 GCA_964426285.1 uncultured Lachnospiraceae bacterium
CAGCTGCGGAACATGGCAGTTCATCATCGCCTCAAGGAAGACCAGCTTCTTCGCCTGCGCGATCGAGAGTAGCTCCTCGTATTCTTCGATATGCACGTAAATCGGCTTTTCGCAGATGACGTGCTTGCCCGCATTCAGAAACAGCTTCGACAATTCGTAGTGCTGTGCATTGGGGACAGCCAAATAGACGGCATCGATCGACTGATCTGCCGCCATTTTCGCAGGATCGTCATATGCTTTTGCATCGGGATAGCCTGCGACAAACGCTTCGGCTTTGGCGAGCGTGCGCGAACAGACCGTCCCGAGCTCAATTCCCTTCACCTGCCAAAGCGCACGGGCAAAGGTTTGACTCAGCCAAAAAGTCCCGACTATTCCTATTCTCACGATTCTGCTCCTTCCGGAATGGGACGGATCGTCTTCTTATACAGCAGGAAAAAGAGCAACAGGCTTACTGCCAGCGATGCGATCTCCGCGATCGGAAATGCCCACCAAACGGCAGGCACCTCACCGGTAAGCGAAAGCAGGTATGCGACCGGCACAAGCACCACGAGCTGTCTGGCGATCGACACGAGCATCGAGTTGACCGATTTACCGAGTGCCTGGAATACCGAGCCCAGAATCATGCAGATGCCCGCCGCAGGGAAACAAATACTGATCGTGCGAAGCGCAGGAACGCCAAACGCTTCGAGTACAGACGCGTCGGTGTTCTCGGGCTTGAAGATCATGAGCAGCTTATCGGGGATAAGCTGGAAAACGACCAGTCCGATCACCATGATGCAGAATGCGGCACAGATCGCACAACGAATGACCTTGACCATACGTTTTCGGTTCTGTGCACCGTAGTTAAAGGACATAATCGGGATGAATCCGTTATTCAAACCGAAAATCGGCATGAATACGAAGGATTGGAGCTTATAATAGATACCGAATACAGCGACCGATATCTCAGTGATATCGATGCTCTTGAGGATCTGATTCATCGACATGGTCATGAACGAACCGATCGCCACCATGACGATCGAGGGGAAACCGATGCCCATGATCTTGCCCCAGATATGGAAATCGGGGTTCTTCAGCGATTTAAGCAGCGAGATTTCCTTGTTATAAAGCTGATTGAGCGTTACTGCGATGAGCATGGCAATGATCTGACCGATTACCGTTGCATATGCCGCACCCTTAACGCCCATTGCGGGAATCGGACCGAGCCCTTGGATCAGAATCGGGTCGAGAATGATATTGATCACAGCACCGATGCCCTGCGTGAACATCGTATAGATCGTTTTGCCGGTCGACTGCATCAGACGCTCGAAGAGGATTTCACCAAAAATGCCGAAGGAAAGGACCGTACAGATCGACAGATAGTCTGCACCCATCTGTGCAACTTTGGCCTTGTCTGTCATCGCATTCATATAGAGATCTGCAAAGAATAAGCCGAAGATAAGGAAGATCGCATATCCGATCACCGCCAGCCAGACACCGTTCGCCGCTATTTTATTGGCTCGATCATATCGCTTTTCACCGAGCGATTTGGAAAGAAGAGCATTTACACCCACCGCAGTGCCCGTTCCCACACCGATCATCAGGTTCTGGACAGGAAAGGCGTTGGACAGTGCCGTCACCGCATCAATGCTGATCTTCGACACGAAGTAGGTGTCGACTACATTGTAGAGCGCCTGTACCAGCATGGCAACGATCATCGGCAACGACATGGTAAATAGCAGCTTGCCCACGGGCATGGTACCCATCTTGTTTTCTCTTGTCATATTATTCTCCTATATTCTGAAAATTACATCAAACGCGTATATTCTACCATATTTATTAAAATAAATCAAGAGGTAACCTCTTTTTTTCGACAAATTACGGTGTATAAATCAGAATCACTTTCCTGCGTCACTTTTGTTGAAAATTTCAGGAAAAAATTTCAATTTAGGGCTTCCTTTTTGCGCAAAAATGGTGTATAATAGGAGTAAACAATGATAATAAAGGAGAATTCCAAAATGTTAGTTTCTGCAAAAGAGATGCTTACCAAAGCAAAGGCAGGTCATTACGCTGTCGGTCAGTTCAATATCAACAACCTCGAGTGGACCAAGGCTGCCCTGCTGACCGCTCAGGAATGCAATTCCCCCATCATCCTCGGTGTATCCGAAGGTGCCGGCAAGTACATGACCGGCTTCAAGACCGTTGCCGACATGGTAAAGGCTATGATCGAAGAGCTGAAGATCACCGTTCCCGTTGCCCTGCACCTTGACCACGGCTCCTACGAGGGCTGCTACAAGTGCA
>CAYRQA010000208.1:0-2260 GCA_964426285.1 uncultured Lachnospiraceae bacterium
GAAGAAGTCTCCGAGACCTGCGTCTGCTGCGGCAGACCCGCCAAGAAAATGGTCCTCTGGGCTGTGGCGTATTAAGGAAGAAATTTATCTCATAAGGGGAAAAACTTCTTGAAAGAAGTTTTCCCCTTAAACCCCTTTTCAAGAACTTTTTGAAAAGCCCGACGAATACTCGTCGGGCTCGGAAAGGGCAAACGCTCTGAATGAAGGATTAGATTGTCCTTCGTTCGGAGCGTTTTTCGTATGGATTCGTAGAAACCTTGTAGGGGCCAGCGTGCTCGACGGTCCGTCGAAGGTTTGCACTCATTCTGAGATCAGCCGCTTGTGGCATACAACGGACAGAGTGCGCCTGTTTTGATATCATAGATACATCTAATACCGCCCGTTTGTTCGTATGGTATATTATATCTATCGTCAAGACGGAAAACGGTATCCAAAATACCGTCACCGCACATGACCGTACAGGTGCTTGCAAACACCAAACCGCAATCTTCATTGAAATACACTTCTTCGAGTGTGTTGAGATCAACGCCCTTGAGCTGTCCCTCATTCCAGTTCCAATAGTACCTGTCGAGCGTTTCGCCCGGCTCACACGGCGCATAATAGAACACGTCGTCCACGATTCCGAACATACTGTCATCGAGTACGTTGGGTGCTACGATCTCACCTTCTTGGTCAAGATCGTTCAGCGGCAGACGGCGAATGCTGTGCTTAAACAAATTCATAGACTGAGTAGGGGTCAATTCAAACGGAATCGCCTCATAGTCGGCACAGAAATACAGATACCCGTCATGCACAAACACACTTGCAAAGCCGTTTACATTCATGCTCAGCGACAGATCTTCCTCGACTTGATAAATCTCCTCGCAGTTTTTCAGGTCGAAATCGGCTTTATAAATAGTCGCATCGCCGTCGCGGAAGATGATCTGCTCATCGTAGACACCGAGGAAGCTCGCGCCGTCATTGCCGACCGAGATGGTGGTCACCTCGCCGCCCGACTTGGCGATCCGATTGACCGAATATTCATTCGCTGCCGTTTGGGTGACAAAGTAGACCGACTGATCGTAGGACATTGCGTGCCCGATCGGATCGGGCGAGGCATAGAGCAGTTCGCGCACGTTTTCACCGCTGTCGTAGCGATAGAGGTCGTAGGTCTCATACGGGCCCCAATCCCCTGCCGGATTAGTTGCCTCGCGATATACGCCGACATAGTAGAAAATGGAAAAATCGCCCGCACTCTCGTATGCGTCGAGCAGGAATGAACCGCCATTCACCCATCCGGGGCAGTCAAGGCTGAGACTGAATGTACCGTGTTGATGCGCCACGACGGGGCAAACCGAAG
Organism: uncultured Lachnospiraceae bacterium; assembly: GCA_964426285.1. Classification (GTDB taxonomy): domain Bacteria; phylum Bacillota; class Clostridia; order Oscillospirales; family CAG-272; genus CAKSQF01. Next base: position 1,340 of record CAYRQA010000208.1, read on the forward strand.
TCGATTCGGGCAATACGATCTCTGTATCTGTCTTCAAATCACATCCGATATCGCCGAGCGATACCTTCGTAAGCTCCATAAACATATTCATGTAGTATATGTCGTTTTTATAGGGCATTCCTGCGTAATACGCATCTGTAAAAAACGGGCGCTTGGAATAGTCAAACATTCCGTAGGGTGAGTTCACTTCCTCGATCTGACCGTTTGTATTGCCCAACTGATTGCCGTATTCGGACAGATCGGGCTCCTCGTAGTCGCACATGGTGAGCGTCAGGGTGACCGCGAGGGTTGTGATCAGCAGGATCGCCGCAGTGACGGCGAGGATGAGTTTGGTGGTTCGTTTTTTCATGGGTTACCTCCTTGTTTTCGAGCCGGCATATAGCTCAAAATTTGATTTCACCCGTATAATGCAAAAAATCGCGTTTAGGGTACATCTTTTTTGAAAAAAATTAGCGCAATTTTCATTTTTGTTCATTTGCACAAATCGAACCGTTCTGTTTTGTGCAAAACACCATTCCGTCCCCGAACTCAGCGGCTTTCCCCGTGAGGTGTATACCAAAACGAGCGCTGTTGACAAAACATCTTTAGATAGAGTGGTGTTGACCGAATGCACAAAACCCAAAGGCTCCCTCTTTGAGGGAGCTCCCGCGCAGCGGGTGAGGGAGTCCTCTTTATTCCAAAATTAATAGAATCAGGGACGAACTCCTCCCGTCACCGAGATCGGCTTTGCCGAATCTCGGTGACACCCTCCTCAGAGAGGAGGGCTTGGCGTAACTGTTTATGCAATTTGACTATTGCTTATTTAGCAACCGACTTTGCAGGCGGCACCAAAACGAGCGCCACAAATACTTGTGGCGCTCATGAAAAGTTCTTGGAGTTCCAAGAACCTTCTTTCAAGAAGGTTCTTGTGGGGTGCAGGGG
>CAYRQA010000209.1:0-2234 GCA_964426285.1 uncultured Lachnospiraceae bacterium
GGACTAAGGCACTCCCCCTACCGGGTTTAGCGTAGAATACCCACCCATCGGGGCGGTTGAATATCCGCCCGTCCTCGTGGGATATTCAACCGAATCACATCTCCTCGAACCATTCGAACGGGCGACCAATGGTCGCCCCTACGGAGGGGAATGACGTTCCCACCGCACACGTAAGGACGAACGGCATTCAGCTTTGCCGAAGTCGAACGAATCGCCCGCCTACGCTGGATGCCCGCTCAATTACATATTTCCGAACCATTCGAAGGTGGGCGATTCATGAATCGCCCCTAAGGGATAGGTGAAAATTCCAACCAAACCCGTAGGGACAGGCGTCCTCGACTGTCCGTTTCAAAGGATTATCACCTAATTTTATATCGGCGAACCATTCGACGGGCGGATATGGAATCCGCCCCTACGGGTTGGGCGTAGCTCTCTCCCTCAGCGAAAACTCACACCCGCAGTAGTCCTGCCGATAGAGCTCGAACTCTTTTGAGAGCGTGACCGAGCGCTTGTAGCCGTCTTTTTTCTTGAAATCGGAGGGCAGGTGCTTCACGCCGTAGCGTGCTTCCATCTCTTCGCCGATGCGACCGAGCAGAGCGGCATCCTTGTGCGGCGAGACCGAGAGGGTAGTGGCAAAATAGTCAAATTTCCCCTCCGATGCGATCTTTGCCGCTTCCTCCATGCGCCGGCGAAAGCAAAACTCGCATCGTGCACCGCCCTCTGGTTCGCCCTCGTAGCCTTTGACAGCCGCAAGGAAGGAGCGGTGATCGTAGCCGCCCTCGCAGAGCTTCGCCCAGCCCGTCTTTTCGAGCAGCTTACGCTGGGTGGCCAGCCGAAGCTGATACTCCTCACGCGGATAAATGTTGGGATTGTAGAAAAAGAGCGTGATGTCAAAGTATTTCGACAAATATTCGAGCACATAGGTCGAGCAAGGTCCGCAGCAGGCGTGCAGAAGCAGCGTCGGCTTCGGCTCACTATCTATGCTGAGAAGCAGCTCATCGAGCTGGTTCTGGTAAGTCGTTTTCATCAGGAAAGCTCAGCGGCGGCAGTCTTGAGCAGTTCGGGGATATTCAGCGACTGCGGACATTTCTGCATACATTTCTTACAGCCGATGCACTTGTCCGAGCCCTTGCCTTCACCGACCAGATGGCGGTAGCGACCGTTGCCCGAGATGTTGGTGTTATACTTGAATGCATTGTTCCACTCACCGAAAATCGCGGGAATGTCCACGCCGAGCGGGCAGGGCATACAGTAGCGGCATCCGGTGCAGCCGACCTTGGTGCGGCGCTCGTACTCTTCGCGTGCTTTGTCGACGATCGCGAGTTCTTCGGCGCTCATGATGTTCACACCCGTGCGGTCGAAGATCGCGAGGTTATCGAGTGTCTGCTCCATGTTGGTGACACCCGAGAGGACGGTCGCAACCTGCGGGAAGTTGCAGAGCCAACGGAATGCCCATTCGACCGCCGAACGCTTTTCGGGATAGCTGTCAAAGACCGCCTGAACGGTGTCGGGCACGTTCGCCAGCCGTCCGCCGAGCAGACCTTCCATGATAACCACGGGGATGCCCTTTTCGCCTGCGAGCTCGAGCCCCTTGATGGTCGCTTGGTTGTTCACGTCCATGTAATTGAACTGGATCTGGCACATATCCCAGTCGTAATCATTGATGATTTCCTCAAATGCCTCGTAATTGTCATGGAAGGAGAAGCAAGCGTACTTGATCTTGCCTTCAGCCTTCAGCTTTGTGAGGAATTCGCGCGTGCCGAGGTCGCGCATACGGCGCCACTGGTCGCGGTTGAGGGCGTGGATAAGGTAGAAGTCGATGCAGTCTACCTGCAGTGCCTTGCGCTGTTCCTCGTAGAGACGGTCGAGGTCCTCGGTCGTCTTGCAGTCCCAGATGGGGAGCTTGGTGGCGATGGCTACCTTCTCACGCCAGCCGCCCTCGAGCGCTTTGCCGAGCACGGTTTCTGCCTGTCTGTCCGAGTAGACGTAGGCGGTGTCGATGTAATTGACGCCCTTTTCGATGGCGGTATGGATGATCTCGTTGGCGAGCGCCTGATCGACGACACGCTTGCCGTTTTCGTCGTTTTTCATAGGGAAGCGCATACATCCGATGCCGAATGCCGAGCCTGTAAAGTCGAGTTTGCCGAATTTTCTGTATTGCATATTAGCCTCCTGTTGGGTATATAAATTTAATTTGATACCGATTTAAGCCTCCCTCTGAGAGGGAGGAAACC
>CAYRQA010000210.1:0-2223 GCA_964426285.1 uncultured Lachnospiraceae bacterium
GCCGAACGCCACCCCCTCCGCGAAAACTTTTGTAAAGGGCGACAAGTACTTGCCGCCCCAATATACACTTCACAGCAGGCGAGAGCCAAGGAGATGGGTGGAGCTCGAGGCGGGAAGAAACTTCGGCGATTGAGATGGTTCTTCCCGCCTCGAACGAGATGCGCAGCATCTCGCCTTACAGCAAGCTAACGATATCCTCCAAATAAACAAAAGAAAGGACTACTATCATGGACATTGCAGGCGTATCATGCCGCCGCATGGGCGATCAGCTCATCATCGAGATCGAGGGTGACATCGACCACCACTCCGCCAAGTATATCAGAGAGGAAATCGACCGCGAGATCTTCGCTACCCGCTGCCGCGTGGCAGTGATGGAGCTCGGGCGAGTCGATTTCATGGATTCATCGGGGCTCGGGCTCATCCTCGGGCGCTATACCCGTATGCGGGAGATCGGAGGACTGCTGAAGCTCTCCAATCCCTCTCCGCAGACGGTGAAAATCCTCGCACTCGCGGGCGCAGACAAGCTGATACCGATCACATATAGCAAAATGGAGGAAAGCAAACAATGAGCAGAATACGTGACCAACAGAATTTTTTCAAACTCGAAATCCCTGCCCTCTCAGAGAACGAAGCCTTCGCAAGGCAGGCAGTCTGTGCCTTCGCCGCACGGCTCGACCCGTCCATCGAGGAGCTCTCCGACCTCAGGGTCGTCGTCTCCGAGGCAGTGACCAACTGCGTCGTACACGCCTACCGTCAGACAGAGGGCAACATTCAAATATCGGCAAAGGTGACCAAAAAAGGCTCTCTGAAGGTCAAAATCCGCGACCGCGGCTGCGGCATGGCAGACGTCGAGCGCTGTATGCAGCCCCTCTACACCACCGATCCGGGCGGCGAACGGGGCGGCATGGGGCTCGCCATCATGCAGTCGCTCTCACAGCGATTCTCGGTCGTCTCAGTGCTCGGCAAGGGCACGGTGGTCAGCTTCGAAATGCCCCTCGGAGGATCGAAGGAGGCTTCTACATAATCTATTCAAAGGGGTCAGAGATATGGCAGACAACGACACACTGCTGAGAAAGATCGCGGAGGGCGACGACAATGCGCTCGCCGAGCTGGTTGAAGCGAACATGGGACTGGTCAAGTCGGTGGCGCTTCGCTTTCGCGACAGAGGCACCGAGTACGAGGATCTCGTGCAGATCGGCTCGATCGGACTGCTCAGAGCGGCACGCTCCTTTGATTTTTCCTACAATTGTATGTTCTCGACCTACGCCGTGCCGCTGATCATCGGTGAGATACGGCGGCATCTGCGGGACGACGGAACGATCAAGGTCAGCCGCACCATTCGGGCGAAGGCAGTGAAGCTGATGCACGCAAGGGAGCAATTCTCGCGGCAAAACGGGCGTGATCCGACGCTGAAGGAGCTTGCGGCGCTGACCGAGGTGCCCGAGGAGGAGATCGCGATGACCCTCGACGCGGCGGGTCCCGTTCGCTCGCTGAGTGAACAGGTGGGCGGAGAGGACAGTGCGCCCCTCGAAAACTTCATTGCCGACCCCGACACACCCCTCGAAAAGCTGACCGATCGCATCGCGCTCTCTCAGGCGATTGGACGGCTCACCCCGCGCCAGCAGGAGATCATCCGCCTGCGCTATTTTCGGCATCTCTCCCAGCAGCAGACGGGCAACGAGCTCGGGCTGACGCAGGTGAAGATTTCGCGGGAGGAGAAGAAGATCCTCGCACTGCTGAGAGAGGCGCTGTGAGATGGGAAAACAGCTGTCCGTATGGACAGCTGTTTTGAGTGGAATGTGATTGATTCTTTGTAGGGACAGGCGTTCTCGACTGTCCGATGAACGGGTTTTCGCCAAACTCTGTAGGGATCGGCGTCCTCGACTGTCAGCAAGCAAACGATTCACCGTCGTGATGAAATATGCGATAACCATTCGACGGACAGTCGAGGACGCCTGTCCCTACGGGTTTGATGGAAATGATGACGCAAACCGCACCGAATGAAGAATTGCGGCATTCTTTATTCGGTGCGGTTTACTATATCCTATTTCGTAGGGCAGGGGGCTTGCTCCTGCCGCCTTCGTTCGATTTGCAGTGATGATGGAGTATGCGATAATCGTTCGTTATCGGGACGTCGAGGGCGCCGTCCCCTACTAAGGGTTACGTGCGCTTACGGCAAAAACAAATCCGATCCTGTCCGTTGTTCTCTTCGGTGAATGCCAC
>CAYRQA010000211.1:0-2199 GCA_964426285.1 uncultured Lachnospiraceae bacterium
ACATGGGTTCGATTCCCGTACGGGTCACCAATGAAGTATAATCCGAACACGATATTCTTTGCAGGTGTCGTCTTCGGGCAAACAACAAAACACCGACAAGCGTAATGCCTGTCGGTGTTTGTTTTTTTTGCGCGGGTAGGTTTATCCAATCCTCCACAGCGCCGCAAGCGTCTTTGCGCCCGCATAGCCGTCGACGTCGAGCCCGTAGTGCTGCTGTGCCGCACGCACAGCTTTGTCGGTGTCGGTGCCGAAACTGCCGTCCGTGCCCGATTTGCCGCAATCGAAGCCGCGCAGGATCAAGAGCGCCTGCAGAGCGCGCACTTCCTCACCCTTGCAGCCCTTGGAGAGCTGATGCACGGTGATCGTGATCTCCTTACCAACCTTCTCGGTGCTCGGCTTCGCGGACGGTGCAGTCTCCTCCACCGCCATGCTCGCGTAATCAGGCAAACAATACCCTCGTATGTACCTGCCGCCCACTGCGATCTCGCGGTAGCTGACCGCGTTCTTGTAGTTGCCCTCGATGACGGTGAGCAGTGAGAGCACGCCCGCCAGCGCCGACGCAGAGCCGACCGCGATCCAGTTGACGTCGCCCAGCACCGCACTCGTGCCGATGGTGGCGACCGCCGTCTGCGCGACCGTCTTGATCGCACGCACGCCTGCTGCTTTGATCCACGTTTTCCAGTTTCTTTTCATGTTGATTCCTCCTATCGGTTAATCAAATGGTTTTGCAGTTCTTCCTTGGCATCCTGCATCTGCTTGATGTTGTTTCCGTCAATGCCGTGATCAAGCAGTGCAAGGATTGCTCGTTGCGTCAGGCGACTTCCCGCGTCGATGTTGCCGAGATGCTCGTGATCGTTGTTGAGCTTGCCGTCGACTTCCTTACGCCACTTTTCGAGATCATCAAGGCGAGCGTTCTGCTTGGCGTGTTGCTGTTCGCTCGGGGCTTTTGCCGCCTTCCACGCTTTGATGATCTTCTCGGCGGCGTTCGAGAGCAATACCACCGCCGATGCAATCGCAAGCAAGCCGAGCCGCAACTCAGGCAGCGTGATATTTTCCATCAGTTACACCTCCTCCCATCCATCCGGGTTTACATCGGGCGTCCAGACATTTGCTTCCAGCCGAGACTTATACAGCTTCTCCCCCCACCAACCGACCTCGCCAAATGCAAAGGCTGTGCCGGCAGTGATGATTTCGGGGATGACCCGATACCCCTCTTTGTAAGCGATGTCTTCCCAAAGGTTCGGAGCAGCATCGGGCGTGTTCTCGGCGGTGTCCAAGAGATCAGCTGCCGCTCTCTTGAGCGTACCGTTCCAGTTGATGACCTTTTCTGCTTTGACCCACTTGCCGTTGGCTTTCAGCTTCGGAAACATCGTGACTGCCATAGATGCCGTCCGCTCATCGAGCGATTGAACGGCTTCCTCGATGATCGGACGCAGTTTGTAAGCCGGTTCCAATAGTGTCATTTACTCCACCCCCAGCAGAATCTTGGTAGCGGCCAGCTCTTCCTCCAGAACAGCCACCTTGGCGGTCAACTGCGCTCGGGTGAGCACTTCCTCCTCGGGGACGTCTTCGGGGAACTCGGGATCGGTGTCCTCGGTGTCTTCCTTATCCAGCTCTTCGACCAAAACCAGATACTCGGTCGTGGTGATGACCATAGCGACCATGTCGGTGTTTTCCAGTGCTTCCTTGCCGTCAAGCTGGTAGATCGTGCTGCCGTCTATAGACAAGATGCTCTGCGCCTTCCGTTCGGTGCAGCGAACGACCACGCCGTTCGTCTGCTTGTACACGTAGACGGGGGTGGGATGCGCTTCGGCGGCAATGATTGTATCGTCCTTGATGACTTCGATGTAAAGTGTACTCATGTGGGTTACCTCCCTTTTGGATTAAATGCAGAAGCCGAGCGACACGCCATACGAGTGGTCCGCACCGGTTGAGGTCGAGTTGCCGTAGTTGTTCACAGCAGCGAAAATGGCGGAAGAAGATGCCAATGCAGACCGTAGCCACCAGTTCGCAGCAGCACCAGTACCGTTGTAGCCCATCTTGATATGAGAAGCATTGTCGGTGAAGATACTGAAAGTAACTTCCTCCGCATCAGCATCGATCTCGTTGCAGTACGGGACAGCGGTAGTGTTAAAGCCGACTTCCGCCTGAGAGAACAGAAACAGATTGTCATCGGAAGTGACGATAGTGGCAGAGGTA
>CAYRQA010000212.1:0-2197 GCA_964426285.1 uncultured Lachnospiraceae bacterium
CATATCTATTGTAATCCTACACGAAACTTCTATTTTTTTGTGTGAAACTATTGACAAAGTGTCTGCGTTGGAGTATAATAATTGTAAATTCATTCACCTAATAGATTATTAGGCGAACATTTGTGAGCGAGAAAGCAAGGGCGTGTCCTTGCTTTTTTTATTGATTAAATTTGGACGATTTTTGTTTTTTCATTTTTATCCAACCGCTAAGATTAGGCAAAAAAATAGTGGACTTATTTGATTTTTTGTGATATAATCAAAAAATAAGATGAAAGGGGATGTCAAATTATGTGGGATTATTTTGTAACGCATTATGTGAATTTACAATACGGTCTTGCCTTTCCTTTAACGGAAATGGCGTATGTGATCGGTATTTTGTTTATTCTCGCGCCCAAGACAAAGACGAAGAAAGACCTGCTTTGTCGTTTGGTTGACTTTGTCGCCGTATGGCTGATTATGACAATGGGTGCCGGTTTAATGGAAAAATATTTTGATTGGATTTATAAAATCTATATCATTATGCCGGGAATTATCGTCCTGTACGCCGTTTTTCGCAGCAAGCTTCCTTGGGATCTTCGCGCAGTGTATGGATTTTTATATTATGCCATCTTCATTTCAAGCATTTCGATGTCAGCGTATTTCGGGAAAATTTCCAGCGATTTAATATCGGTGAAGAATTTTGTCGCTGCTGCCGTACAAATCGTGATGTTGATCGGTGTATCCATGTATATTCGCTTTTTACGGATTGAAAAATACAGCGGCGCCCCTAAATATTGCAGTGCATTGATTATTTTGATCTCCTGTATTCATGTATTTTCGCATGAAAAACTTTCGCGAGTTGGCGATCTTCGTGTTTGGATTGAGGGCGGATTTATCATCATCGAGTTGGTGGCGTTCCACTTGTATTATAGCATTTCCAAAATGTACGACGAGAAGATAAAGTGGAATATTCTCTATCTCAAACGGGAAAGAGAGAATTACGTCATGGAGATGGCGCACAGTGAAATCGAGAAGATTAAAGAGCTTCGCCACGACATGAAAAATCATTTAACCTTTATGTCCTATTTGGTAAACGAAGGGCGAACGGAGGAGCTCAAAGAATATTTGGAGAAATATTCAACCGAGCTGTACGACGCACTTCAATTTTCTCTTTGCGGAAACTACGTCATTGACTACATTTTGAATTTTGAAATCAAACGGGCAAATTCGGTGGGGGTTACAATTGATTATAAAATATTCGTGCCGCCGCAGCTTCCCTTTGACGATAAGGACTTGTGCAGCTTGCTGACGAATATTTTGGATAATGCAATCGAAGCGGCGTCGAAAATGGAGAATAAGACGGTGGAACTCAATTTGAAATGGAAGGATAACATTTTCCTCATTCAATGCGTCAATGCCACCGATAAATTTACGGACGGAAAGCTCAGTTCGCATATTCCCACCACGAAAGTCAATCGCGAAGTTCACGGATACGGCATGAAGATTATTCGTTCGGTAGTAAAAAAATATAACGGAATGTTAAAAATTACTGTTCAAGATCAAAAATTTCATTTATCGTTATATTTAGGAAATAAAGAATCAGAAAATGAACAATTTGAACGAGGGGGGGGTATATGAGTGCGAAAATACAAATAGGCATTTGTGATGATGAGGACATCATCTTGAGGGTGATTGCCGAATCGGTGAGAAATATTTTGGCAAAACAGGATTGTGCAGGGGAAATAGACAAATTTTCCTCGGCAAAGGAATTGTGTCGAGCTTTGAATAAAAAGAAGTATGCCTTATTGCTGCTGGATATTGATATGCCCGACATGGATGGGATCACGTTGGCGAAAAAGATTCGTGAAAAATATCAAGAATCGGATATTATCTTCATTTCTAATCGTGAAGATCGGGTTTTCGATGCTTTCTGTGTCCATCCGTTTGGATTTGTGCGCAAAAGTATGTTCTTGAAGGACATTGCCAACGTTTTGGGCGAATGGCTGAAAAAAGAGAATAATCTTTCGCAGACGATTTCTTTGCAAGTGCCGGGCGAGGGAATGATTCTGTTGCCGATTAAGGATATTGTTTATATCGAGTGCAGCAAAAAAGATCAAATCGTGCATATGAGCAAGCAGGATCCTGTCATCGTACGTTCCACCATGGATTGTTTGGAGGAAAAACTCAAAGGACAAGGCTTTATTCGCTGTCATAAGGG
>CAYRQA010000213.1:0-2158 GCA_964426285.1 uncultured Lachnospiraceae bacterium
ATTCCACCCCAACCCGTAGGGGTCGGCGTCCTCGACGACCCGTTGAAGAATGCCCCGCAAATCCTCCTCACGACAAGTCTTTGCCGTGCTTATTAAAGTTTTTGGGGGGTCTGGGGGACTTTTTTCAAAAAGTCCCCCAGTGGGGTTCGGGGCAAAGCCCCGACGGGTCAATCCTTTTCCTTTGCGGGAATGCCCTCGACTGCCGCACGGATGATGCTGACAGTGAACCCTTGATAGCGAAGCCTCCGAATGAGCGCCTCTCTGCCGCGTTTCGCGTTTTTCAGTGCAAAATCACGCGCGATCTTGACAAAATCGATGCTCTCCTCGAGCTCGTCCATCACGTCGTCGACCACTTCACGGTCGAACTTGCGAAAAAGCTCCATGCGCACCTTATATGCGCCGCAGACCTTGCGCTCTGCGAGCAGTTCGCCCCATCTCAGGGCAAGCCTGCGATCGTTGACATAGCCGATCTCGATCAGATGCGCGATCGCTTCCTCGATCTCTTCCAGCTCAAAGCCCTTTTTTACCAGCTTTTCGCGGAGCATTTTGGTGCTGTTATCGCCCATCGCGAGAATGCGCATCGCCGAAGCGTAGGCGTCGGGCTGACTTTTCCCTTTTTTTTCGGAAATTTCCTTCATTTGATCGGTAATCAGTCGAGATCGATGTCGAATTCATCGTCATCGAGCAGGAGATCTCCCTCTTTATCGTCGAGATCGACCTGTGAGCCCGCATTTCTGATCTTCTCTTCGATCTCTGCCATCACCTCGGGGTGCTCCTCGAGATAGGTGCGTGCCTTGTCCTTGCCCTGACCGATGCGCTCGCCGTTATAGGAGAACCACGCACCGCTCTTTTCGACAATGTCGAGGCTGACGCCGATATCGAGGATCTCGCCGACCTTGGAGATGCCCTTGCCGTAGAGAATGTCGAATTCCGCGGTCTTGAAGGGGGGCGCGACCTTGTTTTTGACGACTTTGGCACGGGTGCGGTTGCCGTAGCTGTCGCTGCCAGTCTTGAGCGTCTCGGTTCTGCGCACGTCAATGCGCACCGATGCGTAATATTTGAGTGCCGAGCCGCCGGGAGTGGTCTCGGGGTTGCCGTAAACGACGCCGACCTTCATACGAAGCTGGTTGATGAAGATGACGATGCAGTTGGTCTTGGAGATCGCACCCGTCAGCTTACGGAGTGCCTGCGACATCAGTCTCGCCTGCACAGCGACTTGTGTCGACCCCATTTCTGCGTCTACTTCCGCCTGCGGTACGAGCGCCGCAACCGAGTCGACGACGACGATATCGACCGCACCCGAACGGACCAGCGCTTCGGTGATCTCGAGCGCCTGCTCGGCGCTGTCGGGCTGAGAAACGAGCAGCTCGTTGATATTGATGCCGAGTGCCTGCGCATAAATGGGGTCAAGTGCGTTTTCCACGTCTATGTAAGCGGCAATGCCGCCCTTTTTCTGCACTTCAGCCACACAGTGCAGGGCAAGCGTCGTCTTACCCGAGGATTCGGGACCGTAGATCTCGACCACTCTGCCCTTGGGCAGACCGCCGATGCCGAGCGCAAGGTCGAGCGTCAGCGAGCCTGTCGACACCGCCGTTACGTTCATGGCGGTGTTTTCGCCAAGGCGCATGATCGAGCCCTTGCCGAAATCCTTTTCTATCTGTGTCAGCGCCGTGTCCAGCGCCTTCTTTTTCGCTTCCTCGGTGGTCGCCACCGACACGGCTGCTTTCGTCTTCGTAGCTTTAGCCAATTTAATCACGCCTTTCTGATGTATTTGAGGCTCCGCCTCAAACTCCGGCAAGGGCTTTGCCCTTGCATCCCACCAGCTTTCTTGAAAGAAAGCTGGGCAAAGAACTTTTCTTGAGCACGGCAAATACTTGCCGTGCAGATTATTCCAACAAATATTTTTATCAATGGAAAACCCCTTGTGCTGAACAAGCATTTCCGTCTAACCTGTAGGGACAGGCATCCTCGACTGTCCGTCGTAGGAGTTCCACATATTTTATTATAGGTGCAAACCGTTCGCTTTCGGACCGTCGAGGACGACGGTCTCTACAAATGAGTTTTCGAGCACGGCAAGTATTTGCCGTGCTTTTTAAAGTTTTTGGAGATGCAAGAACCTTTTTTTAAAAGGTTCTTGCCGGATTCCAAGGGCAGAGCC
>CAYRQA010000214.1:0-2140 GCA_964426285.1 uncultured Lachnospiraceae bacterium
GATGACGTTTTTATCGTCGTTGGGATCGCGGGGAAGCAGGAGCTTTTTCAGCTCGTCTTCAAGCTGCTCGGTGAGCGCTTTTGTTTCGTTATATTCCTCTTGCAGGAGCTCTTTGAATTCGGCTTCCTGCGGCTCATTCAGAAGCTCTTTGGCTTCCTCAAAGGCGACTTTCGCATCTTTATAGCGCCGAAAAGTCTCGATGAGCGGTGTCATCTGCTTATGCTCACGCATGAGACTGCGATAGGCATTCTGATCGGAGACGACTGCGGGATCAGCAAGCTTTTCGGTGATCTGATCGTATTTCTTTTCGGCAACGCTTAGTTTATCAAACATGGGAATTCTCCAATAGAGATTTGGCAAAATCAAGAATCGGTCTACGATCGGTCGGATGCAGATTTTCGGGCAGTTGGTCTGCGTCAAACCAGCAAAGTGTGCTTGCTTCCCCGTCCGTGAGCGTAACTTCGCCCGAAAAGTCGTCGCTGACATAGGCGATGTCGGTATAATTGGCAATGTCACCGTTAGGGTATGTCACGGTCATTTCGCTGCCCGCATAGACGCCGAAAAGGGTGAGCTTCCCGACCTTCAGTCCTGTTTCCTCGTACACTTCTCTTCTGCAAGCATCCTCGGCGACCTCTTCGTAGTCCATAATGCCGCCGTGCTTGCCCCACGTGCAGTCATCGGCGCGTTTTTGGAGCAGAAGCTTCCTTCCACGGTACAGTATCACGCCGCTGCCGACCAGCATGAGCGGACGGTGTCCGATCAGCTTGCGCATTTCCTTATAATATTCTGCCATTTTATTTTACAAAATCAAATTCGAAGTCAAAGATGCTGACCGTATCGCCGTCGGTACAACCTGCATTTTCAAGCGCTTCAATGACGCCCGAGCTTCGGAGCACCTTTTCGAAGTAGCGGAGCGATTCACGGTCATCGAAGTTGATCGACCCCATGAAACGGTAGAGCCAATCGCCTTCGACGATATATCTGCCTTTGTCGTCGTGTGTGATCGTGACGCTGTGATCTCGCTTGGCGCCGTAATCCTCGACAGTCTCGGTGACTTCGCTCTCATAGACGGTGATCGGAGGGAGCTCCTGCAGCTTTTGGTAAGCCAGATTCACCATTTCGCGGATGTTTTTGCCGGTCGCCGCCGAGATATAGATGAGGTCATAGCCCTTCATCTTGACGTAATCCTCAAAATCGGTGAGGTCGGCATCTTCCTCCAGCAGATCGGATTTGTTTGCCGCTACGATCTGAGGACGGTTCGCCATCTCGGGGTTATACTTCGTGAGTTCATAGTTGATGGCGATCATATCGTCGACCGGGTCACGCCCTTCTCTGCCGCTGACGTCGACCACATGGATGAGCAGTCGGCAACGGTCAACGTGACGCAAAAACTGATGTCCCAGCCCTGCTCCTTCGGATGCGCCTTCAATCAGTCCGGGGATATCTGCCGCCACGAAAGCGGCATCTCTTGCCACTTCCACCACACCGATCGAGGGTTCAAGGGTGGTAAAGTGATAGTCGGCGATCTTCGGATGTGCTCCGCTGATCATCGAAAGGATGGACGATTTGCCTACGTTGGGCATACCGACCAGACCCACGTCGGCGAGCAGTTTGAGCTCGAGGGTGACGACCTTGTATTCGCCCTGAATGCCTGCCTTGGCAAATCTCGGAATCTGACGGGTAGGGGTCGCAAAATGCTTGTTTCCCCAGCCGCCCTTGCCGCCCTTGCAGATAACGAAGTCTTCGCAGTTCGACATATCTTTGATGACCAGCCCTGTTTCGGCGTCCTTAATGACCGTTCCGGGCGGTACGGGCAGAATGATATCCTGTCCATTTTTGCCGTGGAACTTCGAGCCTGCACCATCTCCGCCGTTTTCGGCGGTGAATTTGCGCTTGTATTTGTAGTGAGTGAGTGTGTTCTGCCCCTCATCGATGCGGAAGATGATACTGCCGCCCTTGCCGCCGTCGCCGCCGTCAGGACCGCCATGCGCTATATACTTTTCGCGGTGGAATGAAATCGATCCGTTTCCGCCATTCCCCGCCTTCAATTCAATTTTCACACAATCAAATAACATAAAAATAATCCTATCTCATTGAGGCTCCGCCTCAAACTCCGGCAAGGGCTCTGCCCTTGCATCCC
>CAYRQA010000215.1:0-2128 GCA_964426285.1 uncultured Lachnospiraceae bacterium
GTGAGGGGCTCTTAAGGGGAGAGGGACGGAAACTGCGTTTCCTCCCTCTCCCCTTGGAATCTCCACAGACTTGACAACCTCTCAAAAAAGCGCTATAATAAACACAAACACACAAAACAGAGGACAACCCCATGAACAACGAATTTCTCCCCGTGACCCGCGCAGAGTGCGACGCGCTCGGTTGGGACGCTCCCGACTTCGTTTACGTCAGCGGCGACGCATACGTCGACCACCCGAGCTTCGGCGTTTCGATCATCACGCGCGTGCTCGAGGACGCAGGCTTCCGCATCGCCGTGCTCGCACAGCCCGATTATAAGTCCTGCGACGATTTCAGACGCTTCGGTCGCCCCCGTCTCGGCTTCCTTGTCTCAAGCGGCAATATCGACTCAATGGTCGCACACTATACCGTCTCTAAGAAGAAGCGCAGCTACGATTACTACAGCCCGGGCGGCAAGATGGGATTGCGCCCCGACCGCGCGGTTATCGTCTACTGCAACCGCATCCGCGAAGCATACGGCGACGTGCCGATTATCCTCGGCGGTCTCGAAGCCTCGCTCAGACGCTTTGCCCACTACGATTACTGGGACAATAAGGTGCGTCGCTCGATCCTCGTCGATTCGCGCGCAGACATCCTCACCTACGGCATGGGCGAGAATATCCTCCTGCGCATCGCAAAACTACTTGATAAAGGCGTGCCCGTCAAGAAGATCCACGACGTGCGCGGCACGGTCTACCTCACCACGCCCGAGGATAAGATCCATTACGAGGTCGAGCAGGGGTTCGACTACAACGACCTCAAAACGAGCAAGGAGACCTACGCCAAAGCGTTCGCGATGCAGTACCGCAACCAGGACGCAATCAGCGGCAAAGCGATCACCGAGATCTACGACAACAAAATGCTCGTGCAAAACCCGCCCATGCCCCCGCTTGAAAGGGAAGCGCTCGACCACGTCTACAGCCTGCCCTATGCCCGCCGTCCGCATCCGATGTACGATAAAGACGGCGGTGTACCCGGCATCGCCGAGGTGCAGTTCTCGATCACCCATAACCGCGGCTGCTTCGGTGCCTGCAACTTCTGTGCGCTCGCCTTTCATCAAGGCAGGAGCGTCCGCTCACGCTCGATCGAGAGCGTGGTCAGCGAAGCGAAGCTGGTCACCGAACTTGACGGCTTCAAGGGCTACATCCACGATATCGGCGGTCCGACTGCGAACTTCCGCTATGCCGCCTGCGATAAACAGCTTGAGCACGGTGTCTGCACTAACCGCAAGTGCCTCGCACCCACGCCTTGTAAACAGCTCAAGGTTGATCACAGCGAGTACGTCGAGCTTCTCAAACAGGTTGAAGCCCTCCCGAAGGTGAAGAAGGTATTCATCCGCTCGGGCATCCGCTTCGATTACCTTGTTTACGATAAAGACGAGACCTTTTTCAAAAAGCTCGTCCGCGATCACGTCAGCGGACAGCTCAAGGTCGCGCCCGAGCACTGTTGCAACAGCGTCCTCGGCTATATGGGCAAGCCCTCGATCGAGGTCTACGACCGCTTCAGAAAGCGTTATTTCGAGCTCACAAAGAGCTTCGGTAAGGAGCAGTACCTCGTCCCCTACCTCATGTCGAGCCACCCGGGCAGCACGCTGAAGGATGCCGTCGAGCTCGCGCTATACCTCAAAAAGACCGGCTGTGCGCCCGAGCAGGTGCAGGACTTCTATCCCACCCCGGGTACGGCATCGACCGTCATGTTCTACACGGGCTACGATCCCTTCACGATGAAGAAGGTCTACGTTGCCACCGACTACGAGGAGAAGAAGATGCAGCGCGCCCTCCTCCAATGGAATCGCCGCGAGAATCATGAGCTCATCCGCACCGCCCTCCGAAAGGCAGGGCGCACCGACCTCATCGGCTTCGGTGAGGACTGCCTCGTCCCGCCCGAACGCACGCCCAATGGGGCGAAGAAACCGAGCAATACCGCTCGTCAACCACACAAGATGGGGAACAGAGCGCCGAATGCCCGCCCGTCTGCAAATCGCGGCAAGAGCGCCCCTGCAGGCGCTGTCAAGCGGCGAAAAAAGTAGATCGTCGGAGCGCTGTTACTTTGTAAAAAGTTCTTGACAAAACTGTCGCAATGTGCTATACT
>CAYRQA010000216.1:0-2117 GCA_964426285.1 uncultured Lachnospiraceae bacterium
ATGTATTTTCAATTTAGGACAGTTAATTTTATCGTCCTATTAAAGTATAGCCCTCCGGGGACAGCTCGATGGCGGTGATGGTTTCGCCGTAGTTCGCCGCCCAATCGTCAAAGTGTAGCATATCCATATCCGCAAGGGTGCTGTACTGCAAATAACGCTGGATGGTGTATAGCTCCACCATACTGTTGGAAATAGGTGTACCGGTGGCAAATACAACGCCACGCCCTTCGGTGATCTCATCAAGATACCGGCATTTCATAAAGAGGTCGGAGGACTTTTGTGCTTCGGTCTGCGCAACACCTCCCACATTCCGCATCTTGGTAGCAAGAAACAGGTTCTTGAAATAATGGCTCTCGTCCACGAAAATGCGGTCAACGCCTAACTGCTCAAAGGTCACAACATCGTCCTTGCGGCTTTGGTCGTTCAGCTTGGCAAGGCGGGTTTCCAGAGATTTCTTTGTCCGTTCAAGCTGTTTTATGGTGTAACGCTCGGCTTTTGCGGATTTGGCTTCTTGGATACCGAACATGATGTCGTCAATCTGCCGCTGCAGAATAACCTCTTGCCGTTCCTTTGACATAGGGATCTTTTCAAACTGGCTGTGACCGATGATGATATATCACCCCCCACAATAGATAATTGACGGTCTTCACCATGTAATTCAGCACGCAACATCGAACCTATTTGCTGCTATCGCATACAAGTTTATGGTTCTTTTCGTCTTTCCGTCCCGAATTATGTATGATTTTTCGGTGTTTTCGTCCCATTTCGTAATTTTGTCACAACTCAAAATGCTATGTATCTTGAAGCCCACTGTATCCTGCTTGTCCGAGAATTTGATTATTTGCGTCATTTCCAATGCTTCTGAGGGCACTGAGGAACTCGCGCACGTGGAAATGATCTCTGCGATGATCTATCAGCTCACCCGCAACCTCTCGGAGGAAGCGATCAAAAAGAGCGGATTCGACACTTACTTCATCGACCACACGACCGGTGTCTTCCCGCAGGCGGCATCGGGCACACCCTTCACCACCGCTTATATCGGCGTGAAGGGCGACGTGCTCGCCGATCTGCACGAAGACCTCGCAGCAGAACAAAAGGCGCGCGTGACCTACGACAATCTGCTTCGGCTGATCGACGATCCCGACGTGCGCGAACCGCTCAAATTCCTGCGTCAGCGTGAGATCGTGCATTACCAGCGCTTCGGCGATGCGCTCGAGCGTGCCAAGGAGAAGATGGACGAGAAGAACGTCTATGCTTTCAATCCCGCATTTGACAAGTGCGATTCATGCAACAACGGCTAAAATCAACAGGGACAGCGATTGCTGTCCCTGTTTTCAGTCATTCTGCGCTTCGATGCAGGCATCGATGACGAGCACTACACCGAGGGCGGTCACTTCGTCTACCCCGTCGGCGATATTGATCTCGTAGGCGTCCCCGAAGGTGAACCACTCCTTGGAGACCGACGCGATCGGTCTGCCGAACTGCGTGAGGGCGTACTCGTGATCGAAAAAGTCGCCGCTCACTTCCCAGCCGAGCCCTTCGACCGTGTATCTCTGCTTGAAGAAGGTGAACTCCTTGATCACCTCTGCAACTTGAACGTCGTTACGGTAAAGGATATAACGGGGGTTCAGCCATGTGAATTTTTGGCTGATGAAGGCAACTTCTCTGCTGCTGAGGTCATAAACGTGCAATTTCTTGCCGAGTGTGAAAACCTCGCCCTCGACATAGTAGCGGTCGTTGCCCGCCTCGTCGTAAATGGTGAAGCGGTCGCCCCAAGTGAATATATGCTGTTTGATGTAGAGCTTCATGCTGTCCTCCGCAGTGGTGTTTTTTCTTTTATTGTAGCAGATTTCGGGAAGGAATGCAAGAGGATTTTGTGAATACGGGAGAGGTGTTGTGAGGATCGTTTGGTGAGAATCGCTTGCTTCTGAGAGAAGGGGGAAAGGACCATCCGGGATGCCGAAGTTCCTTCCCCACTTCTCTCAGACTCTCATCCCCTATCTCCTTGGCTTTTTCCTGACGGGGATATTGATATTATAGTAATCGAGGGCGGCAAATTGCCGCCCTTTCATAAAGTTTTTGGAGGTTCTTAGGAACCTTTTTTCAAAAAGGTTCCT
>CAYRQA010000217.1:0-2115 GCA_964426285.1 uncultured Lachnospiraceae bacterium
AAGCAAGAGTAAACCAAGCGGATTGGGAAAGACTCCAAATATCTTTGTAGGGACAGGCGTCCTCTACTGACCGAAAACGAACAATCTGCCTACACAACGAAATATGCGAAAAAACTACGACGGACAGTCGAGGACGCCTGTCCCTACAGGTCTGTGTGAGACCGAAAAATATATAAATTATTCAGAAGTTTTTGAAGATTCTTAAGAAACTTTTTTCAAAAAAGTTTCTTAAGCGGAGTTTGAGGCGGAGCCTCAATTGAGATAAAATTATGCAAGAAAATCTGACGCTGGGTGGCGAGGGATACGGCACCCTTACAGAGAAAAAAAGTGAATTTATCGCGACGGCATATCATGTCGAGAGCGAAGAGGAAGCAATGGCGCTCGTTGCGGCAGAGAAGAAGCGCTATGCCGACGCAAGGCATACCGTTTTCGCCTATTACCTGCTGAACGGCGCACAGCGCTACAGCGACGACGGCGAGCCGCAGGGAAGTGCGGGAATGCCCGTGCTCGATATCCTCAAAAGAGGGGGCATTACCGATGCGCTGATCACGGTCACTCGCTATTTCGGGGGCATCCTCCTCGGTACGGGCGGTCTGGTACACGCCTACTCGGGGGCGGCGAAACTCGCAGTCGAGGACGCGGGCATTGTGCGCCGCATTCCCTATAGCCTCATCCGCTTCTCGGTCGATTATTCGCTCTATCAGCGCATCCTGTATGAGCTGCCGCAGTACGAGGCGGCGGTCGACAAGAGCGATTTCGGCGAGTTGGTCACCCTGCTCGTCTCGATGCCCGAGGAGCACGCCGACCGCTATCTGAAGCGCCTCGTTGCCATGTCCAACGGCAAGGTCAGCGGCGAGATTGCGGGCTCTAAGTGGGGATTTAAGGAGAATTGACTTCGTAAGGAGAAACTTCTTGAAAGAAGTTTCTCCTTAAACCTCTTCAAGAACTTCTGAAATGTCGTGCGAATGCTCGCACGACACGTTCCAATTCCCAACAGCTTCCCCCTCAAAAGAAGGAGTTTTTTGAATTTGTGCGTATATTGTATACACCAAATCAATATCCATCGAAGGGAGGCAGACCGATGACCATCCGAACCATGCTCGAAGAGCGGGAAAAAGGCACGCTCTCCCCATATGCGACCCTCTCGTCCGCCACGAAGGGCAGAGAAAAGCCGCTCACCACCGATGATATTCGCACCGAATTCCAGCGCGACCGCGACCGCATCATCCATTGCAAATCCTTCCGCCGTCTGATGCATAAAACGCAGGTTTTCCTCTCGCCTGAGCATGACCATTACCGCACGCGACTCACCCACACCCTCGAGGTCACGCAGATCGCACGCACGATCGCACGATCGCTCATGCTCAATGAGGATCTCACCGAAGCCATCGCGCTCGGACACGACCTCGGTCACACCCCTTTCGGTCACGCGGGCGAGCGCGTTCTGCAAAGATGCTACGACCGGGCATTCACCCACTGCAAGCAGTCGCTGAGAGTGGTCGATCAGCTCGAGGATCTCAACCTCACTTATGAGGTGCGCGACGGCATCTTAAAGCACGCGGGCGCAGACGTTGCAGCCACCCCCGAGGGACGCATCGTCAAGTTTGCCGACCGCATCGCCTACATCAACCACGATATCGACGACGCCCTCCGTGCGGGCATTCTGTCGGTCGACGATATTCCGCTGTCTCTGCGCGAAACACTCGGCGAAAAGCACGGCGAACGCATCAACACCATGGTGCGTGGGGTCGTGCAGGCGAGCAAAGAGGGCGATATCTGCATGGACGAAGGGCTCTATGCGGCGACGATGGAGCTGCGATCCTTCCTCTTTGACAGAGTGTACACCAACCCCGAGGCGAAGGGGGAGGAGAGCAAAGCCGAGGCAATGCTGCTCACCCTCTACGAGTATTTTCAGGAGAATCCCGACGAGATGCCTGCCGAATTCGGCATCACGGCACTTGCCGAGGGCATTCCGAGGGCGGTCTGCGATTACATATCGGGTATGACCGACCGATACGCGATCAATTTGTACAGAGATCTGTTCATTCCGAAGGTTTGGGGATGAATTTGCTCGGATGCTGTCGGGGGAGGGAGAAACCATCTCATGCGCCGAAG
>CAYRQA010000218.1:0-2107 GCA_964426285.1 uncultured Lachnospiraceae bacterium
CGGCATTTACCCGACATGGTCTCTCCTCGGCTATGAGGTGGACGAAGAAGGCCATCTGTTTTGCATCAATCTCCGCAAACCGACTAATGCCCATTGGACTATTCCGTCTCGCTCCGCTTTTAGTTTATCACAAAATTGTAAATCGGGCTTAAATTTTTCTGCTTTCGGTTTAGTAACGATAGGGAGAAGTCTCCTGTAAAAACCGCTCGTAACTAAACAAAAGCGAGTAAGTGAACCTTACTCGCTTTTGTTTTCTTCTTCCTTCTTAAGCAGCTTATACCGTCTCAGCGATTCGGTTGCCCACTTGTTAAGATCGATCCCTGCTGCATAAAGGTGCACCAGCGACACGGCTGATATTGCCGATCGGCAGTGCTCAAGACCGTTGTAATGCCGCCACGACAGGTCGCACACCTCAGCCATCGCCTCCTGCGAGCGACCGCCCCGCAGTTTGCGCAAATACTCCGCCATGGTGGTCTCACTCGCTTCTCTCAATTTCGCATCTCTTTGCATGATCATCCCTCCTACAATTAACTTTCACGATTATTATATACCCCGCTCAAGCCAAAATCCATGCAGAAATATGCACAATTGTCAGATTATGTCGAGTAAAATTGCGGCTCGATCAATCACAAAAGGGCTGTTTGAAACAGCCCTTTTGCGGTCTTCAGACCGAAGATTCATTATTTCTTTTTGCGTGTCAGAATGATTACAACTACGCCTGCTACTACAACGACCGCTACGACTACGACAATAATGATCGTAGTGTAATTGCCATCTGCATCATCGGTGTCATCCGAAGTATCGAACGTGCCTGCATTTGCGTTGTTATCACCTGCGGAAGGATTCTTGAGCGCTTCGAGTGCAGCTTCTGCATCGGTGAGGGTCTTGAGCGTACCGGGCGTTACGTATGCCTTCTGAGAATCGGTCAGGGCATCATATGCGCTTCTGGCATTCTTGATCGCATCTTCCTTATCGGCGGTCACTTCACCGATCGCATTGATGAGCGCTTTCACTTCATCAGCTGCGAGGCTGTCATTAATCGACTGGTCGAGGCTCTCGTTATAGGCATTGAGAATAGCAATTGCGGCTTCGATGTTGGCTTTGCCTTCGTCGGACAGAAGCGCCTTCTGCTCGTCGGTCAGACCGTTGTACTTATTGGCAACGCTTTCAAATGCCGATACGTCGCCTGTACCGCTGATCGCGTCGGGCAGAGCTGCCGCTTCGGCTTCCAGCGCTACAACTGCAGCTGCCTTCGCGTCGGAATCGAGCTGTCCGATGTCGATGCAGTCGATGTTGGGCGCCCATGCGGTACCGTTACCGATACTGATCACGTTTTCGCCTGCATTCAGGTAGAGGAGACCCGATGCAACTTTTACGTTGCCGTTCCAGTCGCTGCCGTTACCGGGGGTCTCGATCAGCACTGCGTCACCGCCGTTTACAGTGACTTCGATCGAACGGTTGTCCATGGTAATGTAGTAGAAGTCTACGTTTCTTTCGCCTGCTTCTTCTACGGTGACCTTGATCTCAAGGCTGCCGCCGCCATTGCCAAGGCTTCCTACGAAAGCGCCGCCCGATACGTCGGCACCGATCGCAGTATTGGGGCTGGTATCGGGGCTAACGACCGCAGCCGCACCGACAAGGGTCGAAACGCCGGTTCCGGCATCTTCGTTCACCAGATCCTCTGCCTCGTATCTGTCGACAGCCGGTTCTGCTTCGTCAGCACTGATGGCGAGTGCGCTCATGCTTACGAGCATAGTCATCGACAGCAGGCAAGCGAGCGTTGTTTGGGTTCTTTTCAAGATGTTCATAATATACTCTCCTATCGGTATAAATTTACGGCAGTGCACTCATTCAAATGTTTTACAAAAAAACAAACACAATGCCGTTTGTTTTTTGTCATTATATCACAACTTTCTTCATTTGTCAATATCAGATCGCAGTATTATAGAATTTCGCATATGTCAACTAAATGTGGTATTTGAGCGGTCTCAGCTACTCTGTTCCCCGAACACCCACAGGTAGTAGTCCTCGAGCGTGGGGGCGACCGCTTTAGCATCCCCCTCGGGGGTGGTGTCGGATAACACGCGGAGCGTCACACCGCTGTCGG
>CAYRQA010000219.1:0-2099 GCA_964426285.1 uncultured Lachnospiraceae bacterium
GGTTCCAAGGGGCAAAGCCCCTTGGTCACTTCGTCCAGCCGGAGACGCTGTCGCGGAAGGCTGCCATGGTCGCATCGCAGGAAGCCTTGTCGGTGCCGTTGACGAGCAGGTAGAGCTTGATCTTAGGCTCGGTGCCCGAGGGACGGATGACCACGACGTTGCCGCCTTCTGCCATGAAGTAGAGCACGTTCGAAACGGGCAGTCCGGTGGGACGCTTCTCGCCCGTTACGAGATCGGTAATCGTCTCGGTCTGATAGTCGCGCATTTCGATGACCTTCTTGCCGCCGAGCTCAGCAGGCGGATTGTTGCGGATGTCCTCCATCAGCGCCTGCATCTTCGCCTGACCGTCCAGCCCCTTCATGGTCACGTTGACCGTGCCCTCGGCATAGTAGCCGAACTTTTCGTAGAGCGCCATCATTGCGTCGTAGAGGGTCATATCCTTCTTCTTATAATACGCCGCCATTTCGACGATGAGCATCGCAGCAACGACCGCATCCTTGTCGCGAGCATAAGTGCCCTTCAGATAGCCGTAGGATTCCTCGAAGCCGAAGAGGTAGTGTCCGTCGCCCACGTCGTCGTGGTTCTTGATGACCTCACCGATGAACTTGAAGCCTGTGAGCACGTTGTAGATGTCCACGCCGTGCGATGCGCAGACCTTGGTCGCCAGCTCGGTGGTAACGATCGTCTTGACCGCGTAGGGCTTCTCGGGCATCGTGCCCGTCTCCTCGTAGGCAGTGAGGATATAGTCGAGCAGGAGCGCACCGACCTGATTGCCTGTCAGACAAACGAACTTGCCCTCGGTGTTGCGTGCCATGATGCCGCAACGGTCGGCATCGGGGTCGGTCGCGATGACCAGATCAGAGCCTACCTGCTCAGCAAGCCGGGCGCCGAGTGCGAGCGTTTCGGGGAATTCGGGGTTGGGGTAAGCGACCGTCGGGAAGTCTCCGTCGATCACCATCTGCTGCCAAACGGTGTAGAGGTGCTTCACGCCGCAAAGACGGAGCACTTCGGGCACGAGACGGTGACCCGTGCCGTGCAGAGGGGTGTAAACGATTTTCAGCTCGTCTGCGACAGAGGGGATGGCGTTCACGTCGACCCGCTGTGCGGTGACGTTCGCGATGAAGGCATCGTCGATCTCGGCGCCGACGATCTCGATGATCCCCTGCATCACGCCTTCCTCAAAGTCGATCTTCTTGACTTCGGTCAGGAGATCGGTCGCTTCGATATAAGAGGAAACGAGGCCAGCCTGCTCGAGCGAGAGCTGTGCGCCGTCTTCCCAGTATGCCTTGTAGCCGTTGTACTCCTTGGGGTTGTGCGAAGCGGTCACGTTGACGCCGCCGATGCAGCCGAGCTCGCGGATGGCAAAGGAGAGCACGGGGGTGGGACGGAGTGCATCGAGGAAGTAGACCTTGATGCCGTTTGCCGCCATGACCTGCGCGGTGATGCGGGCAAACAGCTCGGAATTGTTGCGCGAATCGCGACCGACTACAACGCCCTTGTCTGCCGCACCCTCTTTGAGGATGAGGTTCGCAAAGCCCTGCGTAGCGTGTGCGACGGTGTAGGGGTTCATGGCGTTGGTGCCTGCCATCATCGTGCCGCGCAGACCGCCCGTACCGAAGGCAAGATAGCCGATGAAGCGGAATTTGATCTCCTCCTCGTTGTCGGCGATCGAGCGCAGCTCAGCTTTGGTTACTTCGTCGATCAGATCGGAGGTCAGCCAGCTTTTGTAGACATCCATGTAGTTCATAGTAAATTCCTCTCTATCTCTAATATTTTTTCAGTGGTGTGGGAATAGGTGCAAATTCCGCAAAGCGGAATTTGATTTTATTGTATTCGAGGAGGGCGACCGACTTTGCCCGCAAGGGCAAATGTCGCCTACTTCGTGCTTGCACGAAGTAGTGACCATCACTCAAACGCCGAAGATTTTCTCCCCTCTAGAGCTCTCCCCTCTAGAGCTCTCCCCTCTTCCTTGGCTCTTTCCTTGTGCCGGGATGGAATTATATATTTTTTCTTGTGCGCGGCAAGTATTTGCCGCGCTTAAAAGAAGTTCTTTGCGTCGCTTTCTTTCAAGAAAGCGACTGGGGTGCAGGGGCAGAGCC
>CAYRQA010000220.1:0-2056 GCA_964426285.1 uncultured Lachnospiraceae bacterium
GGAGGGGCTTGCTCCTCCCGTTCGAACGGCTTGGCGCGCAATTCAGCTGTTGAACCGATTCATCGCTTCCTCGGTCTTGCCCATGACGATCAGACGGCAGGCATCGGCGGTATGCTCGGCGGCAGAGTTCAGCGCCTTGCGCTCATCGGGGGTGAAATTGCTCAGGACCCACGATGCGAGATCGTAGTCGGGGTGGGGCTTCTGCCCGACACCGAGTTTAATGCGCGGATAATCGGAAGAACCGAGCAGTCCCGAGATGCTTTTTAGCCCATTGTGACCGCCGTGGCTTCCCTTTCGGCGGATGCGGAGCTTGCCCGCATCGAGCGAGATGTCGTCGGACAGCACGATAATGTGGTCGGGTTCGATCTTATAGAAGGATGCCGCCGCTTCGACCGCTTCGCCCGAGAGGTTCATGAAGGTCTGCGGGAGCATGAGGAGCACACGCTTCTCGGCGAGTGTCGCTTCGACGATCAGCGCTTTGAACTTGCTCCTCGTCACCTTCACGCCGCACTGCTCGGCAAGCATATTGAGTGCGATAAAGCCCGCATTGTGGCGGGTGTTCTCATAGTCCTTGCCCGGGTTGCCCAGTCCGACGATCAGCCATTCGACCGATCCTGTCGGCTGAGCACGTTTCGTTTCGATCTGCTTAAAAATGTCGAAAATGTTGCTCATAGTTTATTTCTTGTTCTTTTCCTTGAATTTCTCTACCCAGCCGTCCATGTTGGTCTGTCTTGCTCTCGCAACACCGAGCGCACCGTCGGGCACGTCCTTGGTGATGGTCGAGCCTGCAGCCGTGTAGCCGTTCTTACCGATCTCTATGGGGGCGATGAGGTTGGTGTTGCAGCCGATGAAGGCATCGTCACCGATGACACAGCGTGCCTTGGTATAACCGTTGTAGTTGGAGGTGACCGTGCCGCAACCGAAGTTGACCCGCTCGCCGACGTCCGAATCGCCTATGTAGGTGAGGTGGGAGGCGTGCGAATCTTTGCCGAGGGTCGAGTTCTTGACCTCGACGAAGTCGCCGATCTTGACGCCGCTGCACAGATGCGAGTTCGGGCGCACGTGGCAGAAGGGTCCGATCTTCACGTTGTCCTCGAGCACAGACTGATAGATCTGGGTCGCATTGACGATGCAGCCGTCACCGATCTTCGAGCCCTCGACGATCGAGGTCGGTCCGATCACGCAGTCCTCGCCGATCTCACAGCCCGAACGGATCTGCGTGTTGGGGTAGACGAGCGTACCCTTGCCGATCTTTGCCAAGGGAGAGATCAGAATGCCGTCAAACGAGGCAAAACGCACGCCCTTCTCGATGAAGCTCATCAGCACGCGCATATTGACGGTCGTCACGAGATCGAAGAAGTCGTAGAGATTCTTGACAGCCGAAAGCTCGCCGTCCATCAGAATTCCTTCATTATATAAGTCAGTCACACGCTCGAAGCAGATTCTGAAATCTCCGTCCAGCCCCAGCCCTTCGAGCTTTTCAACGATCGTTTTTTCATCTATCATATCAAATTACACTCCAAAAAAGATAACACAGCTCTATTGTAACCCAAACCGCGTCGATTTGCAATAAGATAGCGTCGATTTCTTTTTAACTTTTTTTGAGGTCAAAAGTTAACAATTTGTAAATATTGCCATTTGGCCTACATAATTCGAATTTTTGTGCTATAATAGAGGAGCGAATGCGCAAATTCATTTAAGATTATTTTTATCTACGGAGGAAAAAAGAATGGCAAACAAGTATTGCTACCTTTTTACAGAAGGTAACGCGAAAATGCGTGAGCTTCTGGGCGGTAAGGGCGCAAACCTGGCAGAAATGACCCACATCGGTCTGCCTGTACCCCAGGGCTTCACCATTACTACCGAAGCATGTACTCAGTATTATGAGGACGGCAGACAGATCAACCCCGACATCATGGCTGAGATCATGCAGTACATCGAAAAGATGGAAGAGATCACCGGCAAGAAGTTCGGCGATAAGGTTAATCCCCTGCTCGTTTCTGTCCGTTCGGGCGCTCGTGCATCGATGCCCGGCATGATGGACACCATCCTCAAC
>CAYRQA010000221.1:0-2024 GCA_964426285.1 uncultured Lachnospiraceae bacterium
GCGCCCCCCGGGCTGCAAGGGCAGAGCCCTTGCAAGAAAGGATAACAATAAATGTATCAGATCGTTAAGAAGAAGGTTCTGAATCCGACGGTGGTTCGGATGGACATTCTGGCACCGCTGGTTGCCAAGAAGGCAGAGCCGGGTCAGTTTATCATTCTTCGCGTAGACGAAGAGGGCGAGCGCATTCCGCTCACCATCGCGGGCTATGACCGCGAAGCAGGCACGGTTGCCATCATCTTTCAGATCGTCGGCGGCACGACTTACAGACTGTCGATGAAGGAAGAGGGCGAGTACATTCAGGACTTCGTGGGCCCGCTCGGCAACAAGACCGAGGTCGAAGGCCGCAAGAAGGTCGCAGTCGTGGGCGGCGGCGTAGGCTGTGCCATCGCACTCCCCATCGCACAGAAGCTCCACGAGCTCGGCTGTGAGGTCGATTCGTTTATCGGCTTCAGAAACAAGGATCTCGTCATCCTCGAGGACGAGTTCAAGGCGGCTTCGACCAACCTCACCGTCATGACCGACGACGGCAGTTACGGCAGACAGGGCGTGGTCACCGTACCGCTCAAGGAAGCCATCGAAGCAGGCAATCAGTATGACGAAGTCATCACCATCGGCCCTCTGATCATGATGAAATTTGTCGTTGCCACCACCAAGCCCTTCGGTATCAAGACAGTCGTTTCGATGAACCCCATCATGATCGACGGCACGGGTATGTGCGGCGGATGCCGACTGACGGTTGGCGGCAAGACCAAGTTCGCTTGCGTAGACGGTCCCGATTTCGACGGCTTTGAGGTCGATTTCGACGAAGCTATGTCGCGCGGTGCGGCTTACAAGGATTTCGAGAAGCACGCTTACGACCGTGCTTGCAATCTCTTCAAAAAGGAGGTAGAGTAAGATGCCGAATATGCGTGCTACCAAAAATGAAATGCCTGCACAGGCACCCGAGGTGCGTGCACACAACTTCCTCGAGGTTGCGACGGGCTATACCGCCGAGCTGGCGGTCGACGAGGCAGAGCGCTGTCTCAACTGCAAGAATCCCCTCTGCGTGAAGGGATGCCCTGTCAGCGTACCGATTCCCCAGTTCATCAACAAGATCAAGGAAGGCGACTTTGAGGGTGCATATCAGGTGATCTCGATCACCTCCTCGCTGCCCGCAGTCTGCGGACGCGTCTGCCCGCAGGAGAGCCAGTGTGAAGCGAAGTGTGTTCGCGGCATCAAGGGCGAGAGCGTTGCCATCGGTCGTCTCGAGCGCTTTGTCGCTGACTACCACAATGATAACGCGACCGAAGCACCCGTGAAGCCTGAATCGAACGGTCACAAGGTGGCTGTGGTCGGCTCGGGACCCGCAGGGCTTACCTGTGCGGGCGACCTCGCGAAGAAGGGCTATGACGTGACCGTATTTGAGGCCCTGCACCTTGCAGGCGGCGTACTGGTCTACGGCATCCCCGAATTCCGTCTGCCCAAGGCGATCGTTCAGAAGGAAGTTGAGACGCTGAAGGCGCTCGGCGTCAAGGTCGAGACCAACGTCGTCATCGGCAAGACCATTACGGTCGAAGAGCTGATGGAAGAAATGGGCTTTGAAGCCGTATTCATCGGTTCGGGCGCAGGTCTGCCTCGCTTTATGAACATCCCCGGCGAATCGCTCAAGGGCGTTTACTCGGCAAACGAGTTCCTCACCAGAAGCAACCTGATGAAGGCATACCGCGAAGATTCCGAGACCCCCATTTTGCGCGGCAAGAACGTTGCAGTCGTCGGAGGCGGCAACGTGGCAATGGATGCCGCAAGAACCGCACTGAGACTGGGCGCAGACGAGGTTTCGATCGTCTACCGCCGCTCGCTCGAGGAGCTTCCCGCACGTAAGGAAGAGGTCGAGCACGCAATGGAGGAGGGCATCGTCTTCCGTCTGCTCAACAACCCCGTCGAGATCCTCGGTTACGACAACCCCGACGACAAGCGCGATCCCAAGAACGGCTCGGTCATCGGCATGAAGTGCATCAAGATGGAGCTGGGCGAGCCCGATGCAT
>CAYRQA010000222.1:0-2023 GCA_964426285.1 uncultured Lachnospiraceae bacterium
GAGGGGCTCTTAAGGGGAGAGGGACGGAAACTGCGTTTCCTCCCTCTCCCCTTAACGTGCTTTGGGCAGACTTTTGGCACGAGCAAAAAGTCGAAAGATTATAATGTACAAATTCCTCGGCATTCGCCGAGGAATTTGTACATTATAATCACAATCGAAGGTTTCGCACCTTCCATTACCCATCCTTACACGGAAATACCGCATTCACCAAAATGATGTCATCCCCGATGCGCACGATGTTTTCCCACGGGACGACGAAGCCGGGGCGCAGGCGCAGACCGCTGAACTTGAGCGGACCGGGAACGAAGAGTGCACAGATATGCCCGGTCACGGGGTCGATCTCGGCATCGCAGACGAAGCCGAGCCGTCTGCCGTCGCCCACACAGATGACCTCTTTGTCTTTGAGACAGGAAAATCGGCATTTTCCTGTGTTAAAACTACCGCGATTGCCCATTGCCGCCTCAAATCAGAGCAGGATGCAGATCAGACCGCTGCTGCCCTCGTTGATGATGCGGCTGAGTGTGTCGGCGAGCTTCAGACGGGCATCCTCGGGCATCCCTGCGAGCTTGGTGTGGATGCCTTCGTTCACCAGCTCGTGCAGGGTCTTTCCGAAGAGGTTGGTCGTCCAGATGCGCGAGGGATTTTCGTCGAATTCGTCGAGCAGGAATTTTACCAGATCCTCGCTCTGCTGTTCAGTGCCAACCACGGGCGAGATCTCGGTCTCGATATTGGCACGGATCAAGTGGATCGAGGGGGCAGATGCCTTCAGCTTTACCCCCCAACCGCCCGTGTGACGCACGATCTTCGGCTCCTCAAGGCTCATGTCTGCGATGTCAGGCTCGACGATGCCGTAGCCGGTCTGCTCGACCTGTGCAAGTGCACCTGCAATCTTGTCGTACTTGCGCTTGACGGCGGCAAGCTCGCGGAAGGTCGAGATCAGTTGTTGCTGGCTCTCGATGGCAAGCCCGGACCAGCCCGACAGCACTTGATAGTAGAGCGTCGGATGGAGGGTCACACCGAGCGTGGCAGAGCCGCTGCCCATGTCGATGTCGGTGATGGTGCAGGCATCGATGTATTCACCGCCGTTCAGGCTTGCGAAGGCGCTCTCTGCCTGCCCCGTTTTGCTGATCTTGCACGCGGCTTCGAGCAGGTCTCTGCGCAGCGATGCCAGCACGGGGTGATCGTCCTCGAGTGCCCCTGCCCACTCGGGCAGATTCACCTGCACCTCCCGAAGGGGGAATTCCTCCAAAATCAGCCCCAGAATGTGCAGAATGTCGTCGGCATCGAGGGTGAGACAGCTCACCAGCGCCACGGGCACGCCGTAGCGCTTTTCGAGCTCGAGCGCCAGTGCCTCTGCCTCGGGCGAATCGGGGTGCGCAGAGTTGAGCACGATCACGAAGGGCTTGCGGAGCGCCTGCAGCTCGCTGACCACCCGCCGTTCTGCCTCCTCGTAATCGGGGCGGTCGAGCTCGGTGATACTGCCGTCGGTGGTCACGAGCACGCCGATCGTGCTGTGATCGGTGATCACCTTTTTCGTGCCGATCTCGGCGGCTTCCCCGAAGGGGAGCGGTTCGCTGTTCCATGGGGTCATCACCATGCGCGGTCTGCCTTCCTCGGTCTGACCGAGCGCACCCGGGACGATATAGCCGACGCAGTCGACCATTTTCACCCGCAGGCGGGCGTTCCCGACCGAGATCGGCACCGCTTCGTCGGGGATAAACTTGGGTTCGGTGGTCATCACCGTTTTGCCTGCCGCAGATTGGGGCATTTCGTCCTTGGCGCGCTCTCTGTCATAGTCGCCTGCGATCGAGGGGAGGACCATCGTTTCCATGAACCGTTTGATAAAGGTCGATTTGCCGGTTCGCACCGGTCCGACTACGCCGATGTAGATATCCCCGCCGGTTCGGGTGGCGATATCCTGATATATACTCATACTTGTCATCGCTCTGCCTCCGCTTATGAATTCATTGGTATATGAATATGTGCCCGATCGGTCGATTATGACAGAAGAATCGGAGAAAAA
>CAYRQA010000223.1:0-2017 GCA_964426285.1 uncultured Lachnospiraceae bacterium
CTCCTCCAACACTGCCAAAATCGCATTGGCGCACCCGTCGAAGCCGAGCACCGAAGTGTCGAGGCACATATCGTACTCACTCATCTTGCCCCATTGCTTATCGGTGTGGAAATTATAGTGATCGCGGCGCTGTTTCTCTCTGCGCGCGATGTAGGAGGGCGCTTCCTTCTCGGTGATGCCGTCGACCTTCATGGCGTGTCTAATGCGCTTTTCCATGGAGGTGGCGTAGATAAAGACGTTCAGAAAATCGACCTGTCCGCGCAGAATGTAGTCGGCACAGCGACCGATGAGGATGCAGGGACCTTCGTCGGCAAGGCGGCGAATGGTCTCGGACTGTGCCTGAAAGAGGGCATAGGGAAGGGTCTGCTGGCTCGAATTGCCCGTGGAGACAGCGATCGAGTAGAGCAAGCTGCCCATCTTCTTCTCGTCGTAATCCTGAAGTACACCGTGGCTCAGCCCGTAATGCTCGGCGGCGAGCTGGACGAGCTTGCCGTCGTAGTAGGGAATATTCAATTTTGCGGATAGGATCTTTGCGACCTCCCGTCCGCCGCTGGCGTATTGACGATTGATTACAATGCAGGTTTTCTTCATGAAATCCCCTCGCTTTCCGATTTTATTATACAGGAAGATTTTGTATTTGTCAATCCCACCCGTAGAAGTTGCATTTGACCCGAGAAAAATGCATCTGTGAGCGACGTGCGGAAATTTTTTTCAAAAATAATACCCTAAAATACAAAAATTGCTATTGACAAACAGCAAGTCCTGTTCTATAATAGATACGAACAAGTGTTCGTATCTATTATAGAACAGGACTGAGAGATTCAAATAGAAGCAATGGTAATATATGGTAAAAAGGAGGAGCGAATATGCAATACGAAAGAATACCGCTTGGCGTGGAAGCCCGCTTTTACACCGATGGGACGATCTACCCGCGCAAGCTGTCCTTTGCGGCGAAGCATTTCACGATCGATCGCATTATGAGCTGCCGTCCGCACAATCCCGGTACGGTCAGCTGTGTTGCACCCATCGAATATGTGGTGGTGATCGAGGGGCAGACCAAGAAGATCTATTTCGAACCCGAAACCCGTCAGTGGTTCTCGATCAAAGAGCGCAGAGGATGAAGGCTTCCGAAATCCTTCGTCAGAGACCAAAAAAAGAAAAAAGAATTTTTTATTTTCTCTTTGGTGTCTCGTGAAGGAGCTCCGCTGACTGCATTTCTGTCGGTAAACCAAGAAAGAGACCAAAAAGAACCTTTTATTTTCTCTTTGGTCTTTTATGAAGGAGCTCCGCAGTGAAGAAATATGCGGAAAGCCCTCGTTGCGGACCGTCGGGGACGCCTGTCCCTACGGGTTTGGTGTAAAACGTTTGCTTTGCGGTAACAATGGGGTTCGCGGGTATCCTTTATCGCGGACAGTCGGGGACGCTCGACTTGCCGTAGGCAATGTCGTCCCTACAGGGGGTGGTGTGAAATTTCGCCATATCCGCCTGTGGTAGCATTTGAGCTGTCTACATCCTTGTCGGCAAATCATCCCTCGGCGGCAAGTATTTGCCGCCTTTAAAAAAGTTCTTTGATCCAAACTTTCTTTCAAGAAAGTTTGGCGGGGTATGGGGCAGAGCCCCACATATAATATAAATAAAAGGAGAGAAATATGGAGCGGGTGATCTTGCACAGTGATTTGAATTGTTTTTATGCGTCGGTAGAGATGGTGCTTGATCCGACGCTGAGGGGGAAGGCGATCGCGGTATGCGGGTCGGTGGAGGATCGGCACGGCATTGTGCTGGCGAAATCCGAGCCTGCCAAGCGGTCGGGGGTGAAAACGGGCATGACGGCGAGTGAAGCGAAGGCGCTGTGTCCGGGGCTGGTGTTGGTAGTGCCGAAATTTCACCGATATGCGCAGTTTTCGGAGATGGTGCGCAAGATATACCTCGAATATACAGACCTGGTCGAGCCCTTTGGGATGGATGAGTGCTGGCTCGACGTGACGGGGAGTCAGGGATTGTTCGGGCGGGGTGAGGT
>CAYRQA010000224.1:0-2014 GCA_964426285.1 uncultured Lachnospiraceae bacterium
CTCAATGTCAATCGCCTTTGCCCGAAAGGCGGTCGTTATAACATATTCTTAGGAGGGATTCGTTATGTCCATTTAACTATAGGGGCAAAGTATAAATATTCAGTCTATACAGCGGTTATGCAGTTATGCGGCGAATGCTCTATCTCGTACTTAGAAGGCAGTTGCTCTATCCTGCCGAGTTACTCAAACAGAGTGATTCCGTAAAATGCTCACCCATTATAGCATATTTGATCAGAAATTTCAAGTATTTACGAATTATCTATTGAAAAAATTCGCGGAATGTTATATAATAGACCTATCGTGCAGATGGCGTGCACGAAAACGTCCGAACAACTGCTAGGCAAGGAGGTAGGTAAATGGCATCGATCCGAAATTTTATCGTATCGTTTTTGATTTCGGTGACGCTCTTTAGCGTGATCGCCTATTTTGTCGTTGATTTTATGGTTGACGCGATGAATCCGACCGATGAAGCGCCCGAGCAAGCTGATGAAGAGCTGAGTAAGCTCACGTCGGATGCGACCGGTGTGCTGAATCTGCTGCTCATCGGTACCGATGAATATCCGCATCCTCCGACTGACGATCTGCCGACCAACTGGGTGGAGGAATCCTTTGAGGAACACCTCGGATATTACAGCCAGAAAATCGTATTCATGACGCTCGTCAGCTTTAACAGCTATCGCCAGCAGGTGACTGTCACCGTATTTCCCGTCGAAATGACCGTGCCTGCCAACGGCTTGGAGCTCGACCTCGACAGTGCTTATTATTTCGCAGACAATGAGCTTTACGGGCTCACCAAGGACTACTTCGTTCATGCGATCTCGGCAACCGTCGGTATGCAGATCGACTATTCAGCCACCATCGATATCGATGACTATGTACAGGTCGCCGACAATCTCGGCGGATTGACCGTCAATTGTCCCGAAGCCGATTTCGAAGCAGACGTGACCGCAGGGGAGAATACCCTCACTTCGGCACAGCTTCGCCGACTGCTTGTCAAAGACGATTACACGGACGAACAGTCGAAGAGTACGCTCGTCTCGAATGTTACAGTTGAGGCGCTTGAGCAGATCTGTTCAACGGCGTACTACGTCAATGCCTTTGACGAGTTTGAGCGCATCCAACCGATGCTCCCAAACACAGCCTTTGACAGAGATGCGCTCGCTCAGTGGCGATCACTGATTTTCAGCTATAAATTTTACACCCTGCAAAAGTTCTCCCCGATCGGAACTTACGTAGAAAACAAAGAGGGCGAAACGGTGTTTAAGATCGATCGAAGCTCTACTGTGAATTATTTCAAGCAGTATATGTAACGATCGGACATATAAGATATTCAAAGAGCCGACAGGATCGGCAGGAGGTTAATGTGAATAACAGCGAAAAGACAATGGACAAAATCGTAGCGCTCTGTAAAAACAGAGGCTTCATCTACGCAGGCAGTGAGATCTACGGCGGTCTCTCCAATTCATGGGACTACGGTCCCCTCGGCGTTGAGTTCAAGAACAATGTCAAGAAGGCATGGTGGAAGAAGTTCGTACAGGAGACCCCCTACAACGTGGGTCTCGACAGTGCAATCATCATGAACCCGCAGGCGTGGGTGGCATCGGGTCACCTCGGCGGCTTCTCTGACCCGCTCATGGACTGCAAGGTCTGCCGCACCCGTCACCGTGCAGACAAGCTCATCGAGGATTACGCCTTCCAGAACGGTCTCGAGGACAATCCCGCAGGCTGGTCCGACGAGGAAATGATGAACTACATCAAGGAAAAGCACATCACCTGCCCCGACTGCGGCAGCGGTGACTTTACCAATATCCGTAAGTTCAACCTCATGTTCAAGACCTTCATCGGTGTCACCGAGGATTCGTCGAACACCGTCTATCTGCGCCCCGAAACCGCACAGGGTATCTTCGTTAACTTCAACAACGTAGCCCGCACCACCCGCAAGAAGCTCCCCTTCGGCGTCGGTCAGATCGGTAAATCCTTCCGTAACGAGATCACCCCCGGCAACTTCATCTTC
>CAYRQA010000225.1:0-2006 GCA_964426285.1 uncultured Lachnospiraceae bacterium
TTGAGATGGTTTTCCCCTCCTTCCGATTCGTCTCTTGCTTTTGTCTTCAGGCTAAAGCGCCCGTTACGGGAGCGTTTCATGCGGCAAGCCGACTGCCGTTATCTGCGGAACTTGTCTGCTTCGTCGGTCGCAAGCTTATCGCACCGTTCGTTGTAGGGATGCCCTGCGTGCCCCTTGACCCAGTTGTAGACGATCTCGTGCGGCGCTGTCGCATCGAGCAATCGTTGCCAGAACTCGGGATTGAGGGCGGGCGAGCCGTCCGACTTCTTCCAGCCCCTCTTTTTCCAACCGACCGCCCATCCCTTGGACAGTCCGTCTATAACGTATTTCGAATCGGATGTAAAAACTACCTTGCAGGGCTCTCTGAGCGCTTCAAAGGCGCTGATGGCACCCATCAGCTCCATTCGGTTGTTGGTGGTCTTTGCTTCGCCCCCCGACAACGCCTTTTCTTTTCCTTTGTAGACCAGTATTGCGCCCCAGCCGCCCGGTCCCGGATTGCCCCGACAGGCACCGTCTGTGTAAATTTCAACTTGCTTCATAATCTTATCTGTATTTGGGGGCTCTGCCCCCAATCCCCCCGCCAAGAACCTTTTTGAAAAGAAGGTCAGCACTGGGGCTTCGCCCAAGTGCGGAAACTCCAAAAACTTTTTTGGGGACGGCAAATGCTTGCCGTCCGATTGTTACCTTAATTATAGCATATCCGATCGCGTTTGGCAAGGGGGAATTTGTCACTCACCGTAATAGATCGCTTCGATTTCGCCCGCAGAGGTGAAAACCAGATGTCTGTCGAAATGCTGCTCGTCGATGCTGCTCTGATAGGAGAGGTAAGCCCCGAGCAGTTCGATCGTGTTTCTTCGGCGGAGCACCTCGCAGGGATTGCCGACTTCATCGACTATGGGCGTGCCGTGCAGTGTGGTCATCTTGGCGTCGGCGGATGAGCTGCCCAGCAGACCCTTCGCCAGTGGGACGAGATCGGCGAGCGTCAGGTCGCTGACCGTACTGCCAAATCCCGCCTTCAGCAGACCAATGGCAGTCGAGAGGGTGAAATCCTGCTTGATCTTCCGAAAAAACGCCGACAGGAAGAGCTTTTGCGGATCGGGCAGGTCGGCACTGCCGTCGCATCGAATGAGATCGACCGCCTGACTGCCGCTCAGCCGGTGCTTGCCTGCCGACAGGCGCAGGTGCAGATCACTGCCCTCATCGTATTCGATCGCCTGCTTCAGCTTGACCGTGATCCCCCCTACCGAATCGACGATCGTTTGCAGTCCCTTTCGGTTGAGCGAGATATAGTGGTCAATGGCGATGCCCATGTTTTCCTTGAGAAAGCCTTTCAGGGCGATGTTGCCCTTGCGGACCGCTTCGGTCCGACTGTCCCCGCGACTGCCTGCCTTGGCGGTCGCCGTGCTGTAGATCGAGCCGAGCCTGTGGTCGGTCATGCCCTCGCGGTTCACGTAAATGGCTGTCGGCAGTCGGAGCACACCGATGCTGCCCTTCTCCAGATCGATCGAGACCAGCATGGCGCTGTCGAGCGTGCTCCACGTGTCATCCGTGCCCGTGAAGAGGACGGTCATCTGCTCCTCCCCCGCGCGCGAGAGGAAGGCTTCGCCCGCTTTGCCCATCGATCGGAGCGCCTCCGCCGTCTGTTCACCCGCAGTTGCCAGCAGTCGGTTCTCCTGCTGCACCCAGTCAGCCGCCCTTCGCCCAACACTCAGCGCCGCAGTTCCCGTCGCCACCAGCATCAGTCCCCAAAACAGCCATTTCCCCAGTTTTCCGAACAAGTCATCATCTCCTCGCCCTTATTATAACGCTCGGCAGATGATTCATGTGTGGCACTTTTTGGGGGAAAAACTTCTTGAAAGGTGTTGCCCGTAAAGTCGTTAGGCAAATCGAGAGGAGGGCGAAACCATCTCAAACGCCGAAGTTTTCGCCCTCCTCACGAGCTCTCCTCCCACGTCCTTGGCTCTCGCCTTCCTGAGATGATAGATTGTTAACAGCATCTTGAAAGA
>CAYRQA010000226.1:0-2002 GCA_964426285.1 uncultured Lachnospiraceae bacterium
TCGAAGGACTTAATAATAGGAAAAGCCACCCGCAAGGGTGGCATTTTGGTTGTAATAAGGTTGTATTCGTAGGGGCGACCATTGGTCGCCCGCCTATACGATTTGCACAGGATTTCCCGCGGGAGGAGCAAGCCCCTCCCCTACCGGGTCAGGTGTGAAATTCACCCGCATCCTGTAGGGACGGCGTCCTCGACTGTCCGCTGCAAAGGGTTTCCGCAAACCCCATTGTTTCCGCAGCCCGAACGGACGGGCGATTCGTGAATCGCCCCTACGGGTTGGGTGAATGATTCGCACCAAACCCTGTAGGGTGGGGGAGCAGTAACAAGTGACGGCGGCTCCCGCCACCCACCGAGGGTTTGCACCGATAAAACCGTTTGTCTGTAACGTCGGGAGCAAGCTCCCGCCCTACGGAGTTTATATCAATTTGTCAACTTTTAGACGAAACAAGGTACTACGAGGCTATCCCATATCATCCCGGCTCGATCCAATATCTCTGCACGATCTCGCCGTCCTCCTCGATCTCGTTTTCATGCACCCCTCCGTTACGCTGAATGCTCTTTGCCGAGCCGACGTTGTCCTTGTCGCAGGTCATGAGCACGCGGTCGATGCCGAGTTTTTTTGCACTCCTCGAGTGCAAGCCCGATCATCGCGGTGGCAACTCCTTTTCGCCGCTCAGAGGGGCGTACGCCGTCGCCGATATGCCCGCCGCTAAGGAGGAGACTGTCGTTGAGATAATGGCGAATATTCACCGCGCCCACGAAGATATTCCGCTACTCGTCAAGGCAAAAGAAGGTCGAATCGGGCACAAGCCCCTCGGCAGGCTCGGTCACGTCGAGCTTCGCAAGATAAGTCGCAAAATCGCGGTAATCGTTCTTGCGGATCGCTTAGGGAATGATCTTATCACCGCTCGCCGCCCATTCGTCCATCATTTCGGTGAGCTGAGGCTTGTATGCGGTACTTAATTTTACGAGTTTGAGTTTCATTCGACTGTTCTCCATAAAATCGTCCCGATTCACAAAAAGCCTCGATCCCCCGAGGCTTTTCTATGTAATCAGAGTGCCATTTCACTCACGATGTCGTTCATATCGTACATACCAGCGGGCTTGCCGATGACGTAAGCCGCCGCACGGATCGCACCGTTGGCAAAGATCGAGCGCGAACGCGCACTGTGCGAGAGGGTGATGACCTCATCGGGACCGCAGTACATGACGCTGTGCTCGCCGACGATCGAGCCGCCGCGGATGGCGTGAATGCCGATCTCTTCCTTGGCTCTCTTCTGACGCACCTCGTGGCGATCGTAGGTGTAAGCCGCTTCATAGGGTGTGACCTCGGCGATCGCATCGGCGATCATGAGCGCCGTGCCGCTGGGCGCATCGAGCTTGTTGTGGTGATGCTGCTCGACGATCTCGATGTCAAAATCACCGCCGAGCATGGCGGTCGCCTTCTTGCAGAGCTCGATGAGCAGGTTGATGCCCACCGACATATTGCGCGAGAAGAATACGGGGATTGTCGCCGCCGCTTCCTTCATCATCGCTGTCTCCTCGGGCGTGTGACCCGTTGTGCAGACGACGATGGGCAGATGCTTGTCCTTCGCATAGGCGAGCAGCTCGGGCAGAACCGAGTGATGCGAGAAATCGACGATTACGTCGATTTCCTCTTTTACCTGATCGATGGTGGTATAAACAGGGAAGTTTCCTACCCCGTTTCCGGTGATGTCAACACCGCAAACGATCTCGGCGGCGGTATTATTCTCAAGCAGATCTGCGGTCGCCTTGCACATTCTGCCTGCGGCTCCGCAAAAAAGAATACGAACAGGATTCATAGAGGTTCTCCTTTAAATTCATTATATTTGGGGCTCCGCCCCAAACCCCGCCGGCTTTCTTGAAACGAAAGCATGACTTGGCTTCGCCAAGTCGGCAAAGAACTTTTAATAAGCGCCACAAGAAATTGCGGCGCAAGTTATTTGTTGGGGCTACAGGGGTGGCATAGCCAAGGAAGTGGG
>CAYRQA010000227.1:0-2001 GCA_964426285.1 uncultured Lachnospiraceae bacterium
TTCTGATAGATGGCATTGGCCGTACCTGTATACCACTCACTGTTCGTACTTTTCTCATATGGTGGCAAAACAGTCACACCGCCAACGTTCCGATCCAAATCCCACGGGATTCCGATTCCAATGTGGGCATTCAATCGCAAAGGCTGATACTGTGTCAAAACTCCAACGGTATCAATACCGGAATTAATGCAATTGCTCAGTGGAAAATCAATAATGCGATACTTTCCACCAAAGGCAACTGCCGGTTTGGCAACCTTCGCTGTCAGCACTCCAAGTCTACTGCCTTGTCCGCCGGCCAAAAGCATTGCGATCATCTCTTTCTTCCTCATGTCGTCACCTCTTCTCGTGTTCTGTTTATGTATTATAACATACGCAAATCATTTAGTGAATAATTTTCACAAATTTTTAGAACATTTTGTTAACTTTTTATGAATTTTCAACAAAATAATTCCCTCGCTTTTTTGCGTATATCTGTATATAATATATAGTAGTGACAAAAACTATATGACTATAATTTGAACAGGATGTGCTTTATGTATAAAATTGATTTTCAAAAACCAGAACATGTTCACTTCATCGGAATCGGCGGAATCAGCATGAGTGGACTTGCAGAGATACTATTAAAAGAAGGATTTACGATTTCTGGATCCGATACAAAACCGTCGGAATTGACGGAGCATTTGTGTGCCATGGGCGCTGACATTTTTTATCCGCAAAAGGCGGAAAATGTCATTCCCGGCATTGACGTAGTCGTTTACACAGCCGCTATTCACGAAGATAACGCAGAATATATCGAAGTGAAACGCCAGGGCATTCCGATGCTTTCGCGCGCTGAACTTTTAGGACAACTTATGCATAATTACGAAACACCGATTGCTGTTTCAGGAACACATGGAAAGACAACGACCACTTCCATGCTGTCGCATATTTTATTAGAAGCCCAGACAGACCCGACCATCTCCGTAGGCGGTATCTTAAACGCCATCGGCGGCAATATCCGTGTGGGAAATTCGGAAATATTTCTGACAGAGGCGTGTGAATACACGAACAGCTTCTTAAACTTTTTCCCAAAAATCAGTATTATTCTGAATGTAGAAGAATACCATATGGATTTCTTTAAAGATATCCACGATATCCGTTCTTCTTTCCATAAATTTGCGTCTATCCTTCCAAAGGACGGAACGCTGATTATTAATAAAAATATCGAAGCTATGGAGACGATCACAGACGGTCTTGATTGTCAGGTACTCACTTATTCCGAGACACAGGCTGCAGACTACAGTGCTGCGAACATCACCTTTGATGAAATCGGAAATGCTTCTTTTGATCTCATCCGACACGGCGAATATGTAGGTCCAATCAAACTTTCTGTGGCAGGAAACCACAATGTTTCCAATGCACTTTCCGTAATTGCAGCCGCTGACCTGCTGGACATTCCTTTTACAGCTATCCAAGCAGGGCTTCGCTCTTTCACGGGAACGAACCGCCGTTTCCAGTACAAAGGAGAGCGCAACGGCTTTACTATCATTGATGACTATGCCCACCATCCAACAGAGATTAAGGCAACTTTGACTTCGGCACAGAACTATCCGCACAAGGATATCTGGTGCATTTTCCAGCCACACACCTACACAAGAACGAAGGCGTTCTTCCACGAGTTTGCAGAAGCACTTTCTCTTGCCGACCACGTGATTCTTGCAGATATCTACGCTGCAAGAGAAACTGACACACTTGGTATGTCTTCGGAAGGTCTCTGCGAGGAAGTGAAAAAATTAGGAGTGGATGCCTACTATCTTCCAAGCTTTGCGGCCATCGAAAAATTTGTCCTCGAAAAAGTTATCCACGGGGATTTGTTGATAACTATGGGGGCTGGAGACGTTGTAAACATTGGGGATTCGCTTCTCAAGTAAGAGTTATCAACACTTTCCACATTTTCCTTATCCACAAAAAAGCCGAGATATCAACTTAATTTTTCTTTTGCCTTTCGAGTGGAGGTGCTAT
>CAYRQA010000228.1:0-1988 GCA_964426285.1 uncultured Lachnospiraceae bacterium
CAGCGTCACCCGGCATTCTTCTCCGCAGCAGCGGTGTTCGTTTCTTTTCTTTCCAGCTGAATCGCCTGCCGAAGGTCAAATTCGATCAGGTTCTGTTCCGTGACCATGCGTCCCGGCACTCGGTAGGAGTGTGCTATTTCCCAGCGCCCATCTCTGTAAAGCAGGCGAACCAGCGCCTTGCTCTTGATTTCGCAGCTGTCTCCCAATTTCAGTCTTGGGCTTCGGTGCGAACCGGGCGCTTCCTCTTTGCACGCCTGAATCGCAAACTGCTTCTCGGATGAATTATAGAGGAACCGATAAAAGGCTGGCCAGTGCAAATCCTCCAGCGCACTCTTGAAAACCGTAATTCTCCCGTCTGCGAAACTAAACGTTATGTAGCGTACTTCAGTATGCCACGCCTTCTGTGGCCTGTCGCTCATCCTACACCCCTCCTCGGCTCATGAGTTCTGCCTTGTGAGCATTCCAGACGTTACATAGCCGTCCATCTGTCGGATTTCCGAATCCAGCGCATGCTGTTCCACTGGCACGCCAAAAGTACCCGCGATATCATCCGGGTAGAAGCCTTTTTTCGCAGTTCCAGCTTTCGCTTCTGTCTGCTTGGACTCGCCCACGCCGTTTTCGCTGGATTGCCGGCCTTCATGAAAGATTTCCGGCACCAGCAGATCGAACACATACAGCGTTATTCCCTCAAAGCAAATCCGATAGCCCAGTATCTTATACCGGCAGGATTTGTCCCAACCCATTTCATTATAGACCAATTCCGAAAATGGGCGGCAGGACATCTTCCTGCTCTTTCGCTTATCCGGCTTTTCGATGCACCAACGCAAGGCGTCTTTGTCATTCTCGTTGCAGCCTCGCACTACCAGCCTTTTCAGTTCCTTATTGAACATGACATGCACACACACCACATTCTCCAGTCCGGTAATACAGGCCGTATTAAATGTAATGCTGTCATTTCGAATGACGATTGCCGGATCCCGCAAATGGGCGAAAAGCTCCTTTCGCACCACCTGGTATCCGTCATACGAAAAAGTTCGTTCCAATTCCTCCTGACGCTCTTCTCTCGCGGCGTCCTGCTTCGTCAAAGCTTCCTCTTCAAGCATCCGCGCTCAACCACCCTTCCATAATTCTTTCCGCTTCATGCAGCATCCCGCGCATGTCCTCTGCCATGAAGAGGTTGTATTCCTTGAGTTCCGTAGCCGGCCGCAGAACGTCCCAGTTCCCGGCATAGTGCCGCTGCTCCAGCAGTTCCGCCCGAGCGATACTGTGAATCGGTCTTCCAAACGTTCCAGCCCATTCCGGCGGGAAAATGTAAATGGCTTTGCTGATGGCCTTTCCTTCCGATTCCTCCGCAGTCTTTGGCGGCAGAACAATTTTCTCCACCTTGATCATTTCCGGCTCATCCAGTTCAAAGAGCATAAGCTTGTCGCCATCATTTTCTATGAACTCTCCCCGGAAGCGATAGCGGATTTCCCGCTCCCAATCCATGATGTCAAACAGCGTTCTCGCCAAGCCTTTGCAGCCAACGGAGGTGGCGCACCATCGCCCTGCCTTCAGCCTTCCCCAGCGAATCGCATTCGGGTTGTCCTTCGAACACGGTCGAATCGCAATGCTGCGGTTTACCGAATTCAGAAGAAGTTCTACATACTCCACATTCTCAAATTTCTGCAGACACGCCGTATTAAAGCGCAGTTTCCCATTGGAAATCGTCATCGCAGGATTCCGAAGCGTAGAAAAATACTGTACCCGAACAATTTCATAGCCATGCAGCTCAAGCCTGTTGTTCACATTTACTTTTACCGTTTCTTTCGGCGCATCCTTCATCACGCTTTCCGACGCCTTCTGATATTCATCCACCGAGAATCCCATCCAATCCTTGTCAAAGGGCACATACCCTTTCAGGATTCCGTCGGCCACGACGCTCAGCACCGGAAGCGGATGGGATTTCCTGCCATAGCTCCGAGACGCCCTCAGCCGGTTGGCCGCAT
>CAYRQA010000229.1:0-1981 GCA_964426285.1 uncultured Lachnospiraceae bacterium
TTGCAGCAGGGTGCCAAGCGAGTGAACCTGTTCGGCGAGGAGATTACCGTGAATGCGCAGATCGCTTCACTGCACGGCACGAGCGGTCATGCCGACCGTGACGGACTGGTGAATTGGCTGAACGGCTTCAAGGAAAAGCCGAGGCTGGTGTTTGTTAATCACGGTGACGACGATGCCTGCGAGGACTTCAAAAAGCTGCTGAAAGAGCTAGGTTATGCTGCCGAAGCACCCTACAGCGGGACTGAATATGACCTTGCCACCGGCAAAATGACCATCTACGCAGAAGGCAAGGCGATCGACCGTGTCCGCACCTTCAAGGGCAACACCCGAGCCGATCTGCTCTATGATGAGCTTGTTTCGGAGGCGGAAAAGCTGCTCTTGCTGGCAAAGGATCGCCGAGGCAGACCCAATAAAGACAATGCAAAACTGACTTCCCAGATTCGACAGCTGATCGAAAAATGGAAGGACTGACCAATACGGGAGGGAATCGAATGAGAATATGTGTATACGGAGCGGCATCTCCTACGATCGACCGCGAATATTTTGAAAAGGTCGAAGAGCTCGGCAAGGAAATGGCAAGCCGCGAGCATTCACTGGTATTCGGAGGCGGCGGCAACGGCTTGATGGGTGCCGCGGCAAGAGGCGTGCACTCGGCAGGCGGTTCTATTTTAGGCGTGATCCCACGCTTCTTCGGAGAAGAGAATATCGAAGCCATCTGCGACTTTTGTGATGAGCTGATCGAGCCCGAGACCATGCGCGAGCGCAAGAAGATCATGGAAGACAATGCGGATGCGTTTATCGTAGTGCCGGGCGGCATTGGAACCTTCGAGGAGTTTTTTGAGATCCTGACCTTAAAGCAGCTCTGCCGACATAACAAGCCGATCGCCATCTACAATCTGCTGGGCTACTATGATGAGCTGAGTGTGATGATGGAGCAGGCGGTGAAAAAGGGCTTTATCCGCGAAAACTGCAAGGAGC
The DNA here is from genome assembly GCA_964426285.1 of uncultured Lachnospiraceae bacterium. GTDB lineage: Bacteria > Bacillota > Clostridia > Oscillospirales > CAG-272 > CAKSQF01. The sequence goes on from CAYRQA010000229.1 coordinate 979, forward strand.
TGTACGAGATCACCGACGATCTGAACGAGCTTTTCGGTTATATCGAAGCACCGCAGTCGCAGGGCAGAAGCGTAAAGGAATTGAAAGACGGCTAATTGGAAAGTGTGCATAGAAAAAGCCTGCAGCAAACGCCGCAGGCTTTTTGCATCTTTATTTCGTCTTCACCATGCAAAGTCCAGTTCGTGCGGGCAGATAGATCGGGAATTTACAGCTACCGTCGGGCTGTTTTGCGGCAGTGTAGATATAGTTTTTCGAGATCCTGTCCCAGCCGCCAAATGCCTGCTCGTCGGTCGAGAGCACCACTTTGTAGCGACCTTCACTCGGCACGGCCATATAGTAGCCTTCATAGGAATTGTTGGGGCTGAAATTGAGTGCAAAGATCAGTCCGGCACGCTCGTAGACGAGCACCTGTGCATTGGCATCGATAAAGAGGCTCTTCGGAGGCTTCTTGAAGATGCCCTTCTTCTGCGTCAGCGAGAGGAGTGCGCGGTCAAAGTTCTGCAGATACTCGTATTTGAGCGTAGGATCGTCTGCGAGATGCCACTGACGGCGGCAATAGAAATAGCTCCAGCCGTTGCCCTCTCTCGGGAAGTCGATCCATTCGGGGTGACCGAACTCGTTGCCCATGAAGTTGAGGTAGCCCTCGCCGCCGAGCGACAGGGTGATCATCCTCGCCATCTTGTGAAGCGCAATACCGCGGTCGATCGTCTTGTCGTTTGAGAATTTCGACATATCGGTGTACATTTTGCTGTCGCACAGGCGGAACATCATGGTCTTGTCGCCCACAAGCGCCTGGTCGTGCGATTCCACATAGCCGATATACTTCTCACCCGGTCTGCGGCTGGTCAGCTCACCCCAGAGCTGCCACATATTCCACTGCTCGTCGCTTTGCGTCTTGAGCAGCTTGACCCACATATCGGGATTGCCCATCGACAGGCGGTAGTCAAAGCCGATGCCGCCGTCCTTGATGGGCAGACACATACCGGGCAGGGCAGACATATCC
>CAYRQA010000230.1:0-1972 GCA_964426285.1 uncultured Lachnospiraceae bacterium
TAACTAGTCTTAAAGCACGTTGTAACGTAAGGTTATTTTTATAAGCGTATACGCTTATAAAAATAACCTTACGTTACAACGTGCTTTAAGACTAGTTATAGATGATTTTGTGACTGAATTTATAAAAGATAACAATGATAATGAATAAGGATTTTAACATGCGTATACTGCTTGACTTACAAAAATTAGCTAAAAAATACGGTCAAAATGACCTACTTATTACCCAGCGTGACGATGATGAATTAGTAAGGATACCGCTTAAAAGAGATATTTATATTCCGCTTAAGTGCTACATAAGTTATGACCCTGATGAACACAAGCTATACGTATCGCAACGGCTTATTGCTAAGGGTAATTATTGGCTTACACAGCTTAAAGATGATTATGAAAACAACAGGATAGATTTAGATGAATACCGTTACACAAGATTATGATTTAAAAACTAGACGCCGTAGCTTTATGGCTACTATAACCGTTGATTATGCTGAAAAAAACGGTATAAATTTGGATACCCTACAAAAGCGTATAACTGATAAATATGCTGATGACAAGGTGCAATATGCAATTATTAAACATGATAAAGATTTAGGTAGTGAACACTATCATATTGGGCTACATTTTAGTGACGCGAAGACTCTACGTAGCGTCGCCAAAATGCTAGCCGTTCAACCTAACTTTATACAACTTTGGAATAATAATGTTAAAAACCTATGGGGCTATTTACCACATTTGACAAAAAATGCTATTGGTGAAAAATTTAATTATTTAAGCTACCTAGATGACCCCTCACATTTTAGAACTAATATACCTAATTTTAGAGATATGGTAATTATTGAAAATAAAGCTAGTAGCATTAAAACTAAAACACCTGACTTTATAATTAAGAGTATATTACACGGTAGAATTACAGAGCGTGAGTTATTAACAGAGGATTATATAGAGTATTACGAAGAAAACTATAATAATGTAAGACGTGCACTTAACCTTAGACAAAAAAGTTTAATACTTAACCCACCTAAGTGTAAGACATTATTTATTAGTGGTTCAAGTGGCTTAGGTAAAAGTAGCTTAGCAAGACGAATAGCACAAGATAGGTATACTGACAGTTACTGTTTTAGTAGCGGTAGCAACGACCCCCTGCAAGATTATGTTGACGAAAAATGTTTTATAATAGACGATTTTAGACCTGCAGATTACGATTTTAATGGCTTATTAGCATTATTAGACCCCAATATTAGAACACGTAGTCATAAGGCTAGATACATTAACAAAGTTTTAGCAACTGAGTTAATAATAATTACTAGCGTATTAACTGTAGATGACGTAATAAACTATTATCATAGTATGCTACCTTATGAAGATATGAAGCAGCTTAGAAGACGTATACAGATGGTAATTAACCTTAAACCTGGCAGTTGTTATGAGAACTATATATATGATTTAGCATTGTATGATGAGCTAACAGACTGCTATAACTTACTTGGTAGTAACGATGAGTCACTAACCAATCTATTAGCGTAGCTAATAGATTGGCGGCGTGGCTATGCTACGCCTTTTGTCTGCGTTAGCACTGCAAGACTTTATAGCATTAAATGTATGTAAAAAGTGAGCGTATACTACTGTTATTTACGCGCGCTAGGGCTTGTTCTAGCGCGCGGAATGTGTAAAAAATAAAAAACTTACTACTGATGACTTTACATGCAAAATTACACAAAAGCGGTAAAATTAGCTTACTTATGCTATGATATGTGTATGAAGATTGAATTTAACACTGATGAGCTTGACTATTTAAGAGAGCTTGAAGACATTACCAACAGTGATGCTGATAGACACCAAGCAATATGTGGCTATATCGGTGGCGGTAAGCAGACTAGATATGCTGATATAGATTTAGGTGAGGATTTTATAAATGCACTTAGCGTATACGCTTATAAAAATAACCTTACGTTACAACGTGCTTTAAGACTAGTTA
>CAYRQA010000231.1:0-1967 GCA_964426285.1 uncultured Lachnospiraceae bacterium
GAGTGCTTCGATGGGGTATTCTTCGTTGCCTGCTTCCACCATAATGTCGTAAATGATACGCTTTGCGGTGGCTGCCATGGCGATTGCATCGGCAGCGAGCTGCGATGCGTGTCCGTAAATGTCGCCTGCTACATCCTTGACGATGCTGTCGTTCGGTTCGGCAAGTTTGCCGAGGTAGTTCTTCATATCGTCCTTGATGCGTTTCATTGAAAGTTCGAGCCTTGTCAGTCCCTCGGCTGCGTGTCCGTAGCCTTCGTGTCTGTTCTTGATGGCTCTGATGTAGTGCTGTTCGCAGTCGTCCTTGGTTCTGTCGTATTCTCTTTCTACGCAGATGGTTACTTCCTGTTCGATTGCTCTTACCTCATCTCCGAATAAGGTTGTCTGTGTGTTTTTTATCTTCGTTATACATTTCGATTCGCTCCTTTATTGAAATTCTTTTCCTGTTTTGGATTTACCACCCTTGCCGGACACCTTGCGAACTCCGACACCCTGCTTTGTGAAAATGGTTACAATGCCCTCGAATTCCTCGGGGAGTTCCTCGCCGTTTTCCTCGTAGATGCCTTTCATAATGCTGTTGAGTTTCGGTGCAGGGACTGTTTCTGTGATGATTTCCTCTCGGTCGATGCCGTGAAGTTTCAATGCTTCGATGAGTGCCTGTCGCTTATCCACCGTGCTTGAGAAGATGTCTTTATACTGCAGTGTGAATTTGTAGCCGTTGAGTTCGAAGCCGTCATTGCCTTCCTCAATCATAAGGTTGGAGAGTTCCAGCTCGGTCGCTTCGATGTCTGCGTTGTTCTGCTTGGTGGCTTCGGCGAGTTCTTCCTTTTTGTCCCTCAAAGCCTTCAGCTTGGCTGCCAGTTCGTTCATTGTGTTCATCGTCCTACAACTCCTTTCCTCATGAGTGTTCTCATTGCTACTCTCGAGCCTTTTCTTTTGCCAGTCCCGATTTTGCGGAGAAGTTCGGCGGTCTTGAAGCCGTACTTTTTCTCTTGGTATCTGTGCCACATGGCTCTGAGTACCTTTGAGGTTTTTCCGCCTGTTTTTTCGGCTTCGTGTCGAGCGATTGCTCTTTTCAGTTTTCGCATTGTTCATGCTCCTCTCTTAAAATTTTGATTATGTTTTGTATCGGATACTCGGCGACAACGGTTGCCACCGCATTTCCGTATCCTTCGTATGCAGGGCTGTCTTTCATTTCGTTGCCCTTTTCGTCCTTGACTCCCTTGTGCCAGTCTGCAGGGAAGCCTTGAAGTTCTGCACATTCCTCGGGCATCAATCGGCGGACGATGTATTCAATCTGTGCTACCAATTCTCCGAGGGTGATTTCAGTCGGAACTCCGACTGCGTTCGGTCCCTTTGCTACAATGGTCTGCATCAATCCGTCCTCCTTTATGCTGATGTCGTACTGTGCGTTGATGCCTTGATTGAAGGCTGCACGGTCTATTGTGAATATGGGTATCATCGTGAGCGGAACATTGCCACCGCCTGTACCCATTCTTCCTGTGAGTGTTTGGCTCGCACCGCTATCGTCAATCTTGACACGGCTGTCGTTCGGGTGGTTCTCGAGCATAATCGGTATGAATGCCACCTGTGTGCCTTTGTAGTTGGTTGCCGTTAGTGTGTTTGCGGTGTTTTCGCCGACCGTCAATGCGTATTGTCTTTCGTTCAATACAAGGATGGGAGCTGCCACTCCGTGAACATCGGTGCTTGTTAAGGTGTAGCACGGTCCGTTCTCGGTTACTCCGAGTCCGTTTCCTGTGTTCTTTTCTTTTCGTCCGATGCACTTATCTTGAAGGACTATGACTGCAGGGAGATTGTCGCCCATCTGCTCTCTAAGAGTTTGTGGGTAAAAAGCACCTATTCGCAGTCCGAGTTCTTGGATTGTTTCTCCAATGTCGCACGCAGAAGTTCCGGCAGCTCCTTGCCCCTGTTTGCTGCTCTGCGCAGGATGCCTTGACACGCCTTCGGGG
>CAYRQA010000232.1:0-1965 GCA_964426285.1 uncultured Lachnospiraceae bacterium
GAGGATGCGAAACGACCGCCGTCGAGCTGGACCATCGAGCGGATATCCGGAGGGATAACGGGGATGACGTCTAGGATCATCCATTCGGGCTTGTTGCCGCTCTTGCGGAAGGCTTCAACGACCTCCAGACGCTTGATGATGCGGGCTTTCTTCTGTCCCGAAGCAGTCGCAAGGTCAGCCTTGAGCTTCTCGGAGAGTGCGGGGATATCAAGCTCTGCAAGCAGTTCCTTGATCGCCTCTGCACCCATGCCTACGCGGAAGTCATCCTCGTAGGTTTCTCTGTATTTCTTATATTCCAGTTCAGTGAGCTGCTGATACTTGGAAAGAGGGGTATCACCCGGATCGATTACGATATATTCGGCGTAATAGAGCACCTTTTCAAGCATTCTCGGCGAAATATCGAGCAAAAGTCCCATTCTCGAAGGAATGGCGCGGAAGTACCAGATGTGCGATACCGGGCAAGCCAGCTCGATATGACCCATTCTTTCGCGGCGCACCTTCTTGGTGGTGACTTCAACACCGCACTTCTCACAGACCTTGCCTTTGTAGCGCACGCGCTTATATTTTCCGCAGATACACTCCCAGTCCTTGGTCGGACCAAAGATGCGTTCGCAGAACAGACCGTCCCGTTCTGCTTTGAGGGTGCGGTAGTTAATGGTTTCGGGCTTCTTGACTTCTCCGTACGACCAGCTTCTGATCATTTCGGGCGACGCCAGACCGATTTCAATTGAATCAAATACACGATCTTCCATTCTTAGTATCTCCTTTCAATTAAAACTCGTCGTCGACATCGATGTCGTCGCTGTCCGCTTCATTTGCGTAAAACGCGTCATCATTGTCCTCGTCATCGGGCTTTTCTTCATAGTAGCCGTCATCTAATTCATTGGTTGCCACGCTTTCGCCGATCTCTTCAGCGGTAAAGGTGGGCTGCTGGAAATCATCGTCGTCATCGAGGGTCGCAAGATCGATCTCGTTGCCTTCCTTGTCAAGCACCTTGACGTTCAGCGCAAGCGCCTGAAGCTCCTTCACGAGCACCTTGAATGCCGCAGGCACACCGGGCGTCGGGATGTTCTGACCCTTGATAATCGCTTCGTAGCACTTGACGCGTCCGTTGACGTCGTCCGACTTGACGGTGAGGATCTCCTGCAGGGTGTAAGCCGCACCGTATGCCTCGAGCGCCCAAACTTCCATCTCACCGAAACGCTGACCGCCGAACTGGGCTTTACCGCCGAGGGGCTGCTGGGTAACGAGCGAGTAGGGACCGGTCGAACGGGCATGGATCTTATCGTCGACCAGGTGATGGAGCTTGAGGTAGTACATGATACCGACGGTTACGGGGTTATCGAAGCGGCGGCCGGTTCTGCCGTCGTAAAGGATCGACTTGCCGTCGATGATCTTGAGGCGGTGTTCCTCGATGAGGTTCGACAGTTCTTCTGCCGAGTATGCGGTGGGATCGACTACGGGGTATTCCTTTTCGCCGGTCTCGTCGTTGATCGTTTCGAGGTAGATGGTCTTGCCTGCCAGCTTATCGGAGGGCAGTACATCGCGGTACATACCCGCCATCTTCATGCACTCGGAGATATCCTTCTCGTTTGCGCCGTCGAATACGGGGGTCATGACCTTCCAGCCGAGCTTGCGGGCAGCGATGCCGAGGTGTACCTCGAGCACCTGACCGATGTTCATTCGGGAAGGTACGCCCAGCGGGTTGAGCACGATATCAAGCGGTGTGCCGTCTGCAAGGAAGGGCATATCCTCGGGGGGCAGAATGCGCGATACGACACCCTTGTTGCCGTGACGGCCTGCCATCTTGTCGCCAACCGAGATCTTTCTCTTCTGTGCGACGTATACACGAACGACCTTGTTGACGCCGGGTGCAAGCTCGTCGCTGTTCTCTCTCGAGAAGACCTTTACGTCAACGATGACGCCCGATTCACCGTGCGGCAGTCTGAGAGAGGTGTCGCGCAC
>CAYRQA010000233.1:0-1954 GCA_964426285.1 uncultured Lachnospiraceae bacterium
GAGATGACGTGCTCCATGCGGCAGGCATCCTCGGCGGCGACTGCCTCGGGCACGCCGAGCGAGACCAGCCAGCGGGTCAGCATGGTGTGGCGCTCGAGGATCTTTTCGGCGATCTCGAGCCCGCTGGGCGAGAGGGTGATGTGACCGTCGATGCCCATTTCGATGTAGCCGTTTTCGCGGAGGTGCTTCATGGCGATGCTGACGCTCGGCTTGGAGTAGTCGAGCTCGGCGGCAATGTCGATCGAGCGGACAGAGCCGTTGCGCTTGTGCAGCATGAGGATGGTTTCCAGGTAATCTTCGGCTGATTTTTGGATTTTCATAAGCGATTCCTCCGTGGACGGTTTGATAATAGTATTTTACCACAGTTTTGTGAACTTTTCAAGTCGATGGAAGGGCATCAAGCACTTTTTTGCGAAAGCACTTGCGAAAATGAACCGTGTATGATAAAATGAAATTGAAAAAACTTTGAAAAAACGTAAGGAATTTTCACGTTTCGGTTGTATAAGAAGTAGAAGGATATCAGAAAGGAGTGCGCCCCATGAAAGGCAAAGATAAATGTCAGATACTCAAAGAAATCCGTGCCCAAATTGCCGCCGCCAACGACATCGAGTGGGTGACCGAAAACTGCACCCACAAGGGCGACTGCCGAGGTACCTGCCCGAAATGTGAAGCGGAGGTCGCATCGCTCGAAAAAGCCCTCGCACGCCGCCGTGCACTCGGCAAGACGGTCGCCGTAGCGGGACTGTCGGCGGGGATGATCGTCTCGACTGCCCTTACCACCTCCTGCGAGCTGATGGAGACGCAAACGACCGGCGGCGATATGGTCGAACCCGAGCAGCGGGTGGAGAACAGTTCAGGGCAAGTCCTGACGGGTGACGTTACCGCGGAAGTGACCGTCGAGATCGACGGTGACATGGTCGACGTGACGGCAGGCGAGCCGCTTCCCATCTACTACTGCAGCGATTTCGTTTTGCAGGACGCCCGTGTGTACGAGACCGATGTTGACCTCTACGCCTACTGCGTCATTACCGACGATGAGACCGACACGTGCGAGGGCGTGACCATCCCCGAGGGGGCACGCTTTGAGGCGGTCGGTGAGATGGGCGACGAAATCATGTGGCTTATCCGCTACGAGGATGCCTACTACAGCATCTACGGCACCGACCTCTACGACTGTGCCCACGAAGCGACCGAGTAAGTACCATGAAACTCGTTTTTCCCTCGATCGGCTATGACCGCCTGCGCATGGAGACCGACGGCGAGGGGGTGACCACCCTCGTCTGCGCACAGGGCTGTCCGCTTCGCTGTGCCTACTGCATCAACCCCGAAAGCTCCTGTAAAAGGGGCAAACCGCGGCATATCTTCACGCCCGAGAGCCTGTGGAAGCTGTTAAAGATTGATTCGCTCTATTTTCTTGCCACGGGCGGCGGGGTGACCTTCGGTGGGGGCGAACCGCTGCTGTATGTCGATTTTATGAAGGCGTTCGCGGCGCTTGCCGAGGGGTGGAAGATCTACGCCGAGACCTCGCTTGCGGTGAGCCGCCGTCAGGTCGAGCTGGCGGCGACCTTCGTCGATCACTTCATCGTCGACATCAAGGATACCAACCCCGCCATTTATGAGGCATATACGGGTCGCCCGAATGTGCAGGTGCTTAATAACCTCGAATGGCTGGCGAGCACGGTCGGAAGCGAGAAGATCACCGTTCGCCTGCCGCTCATTCCCTGCTACAACACCGATGGAGACCGTGATGCGAGCGAAGGTCTGCTCCGCAGGATGGGTATCACACGCTTCGACCGCTTCGATTATCAGATTCGCGAAGGAATGCCCCATCGGTGATCCGCAACCAAGCCTCCCCTGTGCAAGGGGAGGGGGACCGCGAAGCGGTGGAGGGGCTGGCGCGCAAAACTTCACGGGTGTATGTACCCATATTGATCGCATGGTTCGCCAATCCCTC
>CAYRQA010000234.1:0-1943 GCA_964426285.1 uncultured Lachnospiraceae bacterium
GACTCGTCATGCCGTGATATGCCTCGAGCTTTTGCAAGAGGTAATTGACTTCGAGATTGGCATATCGGTCGTTCGACGATTTGACATTCGTTCGCTTGGCGAAGAGCGAATCGGCTTCGTCGAAGAGGAGAATGGCTTGGCTTTTTTGCGCGTGTTCGAAAATGCGAGCGAGTTTCTTTTCGGTTTCGCCAATGTATTTATCGACGATTCTCGAAATATCGACGACGTAGAGCGCTCGCTTGAGTTCGTGAGCGATGACGCCAGCAGTGAGGGTTTTCCCCGTTCCGGGCGGGCCAGAAAACAAGACGCTTAGCCCCGATGCCTGCGACATTTTGCCAAATCCCCATTGATCTGAAACGAAATCGGCATAACGCGCGTAATTGAGGATTTCGGCAATGACGTTTGAAGTATCTTCCGACAAGACGATATCGCGGAGCGAAAGCGGCGTTGCCTTGAGCTCGGCTAGCCCACTGAGCTCGCGTCCACGCGAGGCGTGGAGTATTTGGGCAAGCCTTGGCCCCGAAATCGGCTCAGATGGATTTTGTGCGCGGCATTCATCGATCGTATGGGCAATTTCTCCCATCGTGAGTCGATAGCTCGTCGAAATGTATTTGGCCGTATCTTCGACGTCTTTATCGCTGAGAATGGGATCTAGAGCCGATTTCCACAAGTCAAATTGCGCATCGCGCGAAGGGAGGTGGCAGACGAGTTCCGTGCATGCACCAAACCATGGGGCGAGGATGGGAAACCGCGTTTCGGAAATGATCACGACGGATCCCGAAAAGTTTTCCAATCTCTTTTGGAACAGGGAGGCGACAGCCGCCATGGCGCGTTCGACTTCTGGCGCCGGAGAATCATCGCATCGGAAGACGAGCACGGCTTGGAGCAACCGCGCCTCGCGCAACCATACGCTCGAAAGTTGCAAAATCCGACTTGGCGCATCGTCGGGCGTCAATTGAGCAAGGTCGATTTCGATAGTCGGAACTGCAGCTTGGGCGGCACATTGCCGCACAAAACTCCTGCGTCCGTAGCCTCTAGGGCCGATGAGATGAATTCTAGCCTTGCTCTTTTTGAGGGATTTCGTCACGCTTTTCTTAAATTCTCGATCTAAGATGAGCTGTTTTTCGGGCAAACAGGACGGGCAAACCGTTGCATATTCGAGCGTCGTAGCGTCGTCATAACCGGCTAAAAATAGGGCGATGCGATTGGGTACGCTCAGCGGTGCGAGCCCTGGCGGCGTGAGATTGTGCCATTCGTCGTGCATGCCTACGTCGATTAGGGCATAACTCCGCAATGGCATATCGGTCTCTAGTTTTCGCAAAATGGCACTCGGCGAATGATCGACATCGGCGAGTAGTTCGGCGTAGAAAAAACCTGGAAAAATCGTCGTGTCGAGCCCCGATGCGAATTGATAGAGGCGCAATACGTCGTGATCGATTTGCGGCGCGGCGACAGCACATAAAAGCAACAGTTCATCGTCGGTGAGCTGAAACTCTGCCTGAATGCGTTCGGGCATGAGAATGTCGAGTTTTTCCAAGGCATCGTTGGCTTCGAGTCGTTGTTGAATAAAGCCCCGAAACCACGCCAAATGGTTTTCGACATGTTCGAGCGGAACAAATCCCAGCCGATCGAGCCATTCGTCTTCTTTGTCGGCTTGGCCAATAGCTCCTGTATTGAGAAGGACTTCGCGAATCGAAACTCCGTGGAAGTCGATCTTTCCGTCGTCGTCGAAAACCCTTGCGCCATGGCGTCGAATATATCGCAAAACGAGTCCACGCATGAGTTGCAACATGAAGTGGAGTCGTTCGCTTGGAGAGGAAAACGCCAATTGTTCCATCGAATGGTGTTCTGTTGGATTCTCATCCGATGGTGGATTGGGAGAAGTAAACACTTAGTATTGCGTAGGTTCGTCGTGCAACATGAAACGAAAAAACACCACGAAA
>CAYRQA010000235.1:0-1928 GCA_964426285.1 uncultured Lachnospiraceae bacterium
CAGCATATCAGCTATCTGAAAGACTTTTTTAAGGCATACAAGGACTTCACCGATGCGGAGATCGACACAATCGAAATCATGCTCATGAAGCTCTACGGCAGATTTGGAATGGATGACGGCACCAACTTCGATCAGTTCACAGCCGAGGATTACCCGACCATGAGTGACCTCTACGAGCTTATCGAAAAGGAATTCATGGCATTTGACGGTGAGAAAAAGCACCTGTATACCGAGGAAATGCTCCAGAATATCTGTCTTGGACTGAACTCTATGTGTAAAGGTGCAGAGGCAAAATACTTTGACGGGCATACCAACATCAGGGACGCAGAGTTTATCTGTTTCGGCGTGAAAGGTCTTATGGATACCAACAAAAGGCTCAAGGATACGCTTCTGTTTAACATTCTCAGCTATATGAGCAATCAGCTTCTGGGTAAAGGAAACACGGTGGCGGCTGTTGACGAGCTTTACCTCTTCCTCACAAATATGACTGCAATCGAATATATCCGCAACGCTATGAAGCGTGTGCGTAAAAAGGAGTTGTCCTTTATCTTGGCGTCGCAAAATATCGAGGATTTCCTCCTGCCCGAAATCAAGGAGTTCACAAAGCCGCTGTTCAGCATTCCGTCCCACCACTTCCTGTTCAATGCAGGTCAGATCAATCCGCAGGAGTATATGGACGCACTTCAGCTTGAAGAATCCGAGTTCAGTCTTATACGCTACCCAGAGAGAGGAACCTGTTTGTACCGCTGTGGTAATGAGAGGTATCTCCTGCAGGTGATTGCTCCTGCGTATAAGGCGGCGCTGTTCGGTGCAGCGGGAGGTCGATAAAGATGAAGGAATTCCTCATCAAACTCGCTCTCAGCATCCTCACCGATAAGGAAGCCAGAGAGAAGATAGTGATTGTGATTCTGAGCATCGTCGTTGGCGTACTCCTGCTGCTTCTCGCACCTGTTGCGGTGCTGTTCAGCTTGAGCGAAATCGAAGCTCCGGAGGTAAGCGGACTGGATGAGTCGGCATATATCGCTTCTCTCGACAGCGAACAGCAGGCAGAAATTGCACAGATGGAAGCGGACGGGCAGACCATCGCAGAGATTATGAAATCATTAGGAATACAGGAGCAGACTATCAAGGCACAGCTTATCTATATCTCCTGCTTCGATGGTGTGACGGTGGATGACTTCAATGCCTATGCGAATCTGTTCAAGGACGCTTCAGACGATGCAACACTGATCGACAGCATCAACCAGACCTATGGGCTGGAAATTGTGTATGAAGATTTCATGCGAAGCTATGCTCTCATCAGTCATGTAGTTATCAATCCGTATATGTTCACGGATGCACAGACGAAAAATGCTGCTGACCTTGTGATATGGGCAAGACAGGCATACGAGAATGGCTGGGGTTATGTATATGGTACCTATGGAAATATTCTTACCGAGGAGCTTCTGCAGGACAGAGCATCCATGTTCGGTGAACAGGTCACAGGCTTTGAAGATTTCATTCGTCAGAACTGGATGGGCAAACGCACTGCTGATTGTGTCGGACTCATCAAAGGCTACGACTGGTATGATTCAGCAAGCAGTAAAATTGTTGTAGGCGCAAACGGCATGGCTGATGTAACTGCCAATGGTATGTTTGAAGCGGCAACAGTCAAAGGAACGATAGATACGATTCCCGAAGTCCCCGGACTTGCTGTGTGGCAGAACGGTCACATTGGGATTTATATCGGGAATGGTGAGGTCATCGAAGCCATGGAAACAGAGCAAGGTGTTGTGAAAACTACGCTCCCAAGTAGCTGGACGCACTGGCTTGAGATTCCGTATATCTCGTATCCGACAGAAGAAGCAACAACAGAACCCACCGAGGAAGGAGCGTGAGAACATGAAAAAGACAATCACAGTAAGCGTCAATGAAGAAAAGCTCTCGGC
>CAYRQA010000236.1:0-1920 GCA_964426285.1 uncultured Lachnospiraceae bacterium
TTAAGTCCAAAAGCAATAGAGTACCTTACAAGTAATATATCAGATGCTGATACAGTAGAAGCAACCATTACATATAAAACAGACGCAGAAAATGAAGAAGAAATAGAAACAGTTGACCTTATGATTAGAGCTGAAGAATAAGTATCATTGTTAGAGGGTATTTCTGTATTGCTGAGAAAAATTGTTTTAGGTGAATCCGGTGGACATCTGTTTAGCACCGATTAAAGCGAAATAGGATTGCGCAAATTCGCTTTCTATGCAGAAAATAAAAAAATAAGTTTTATCAATCAGCGGAAGAAACCATGAGAAGTTTGGATTTCTTCCGCTGATTTTTTGTATGGCAATAAAATAAACCGCCTGCTCTGCGGGGAGTGGAGAATAGACATTTCTGGTGCAGGGGGGTATTATGTAGATACAGTAGGGAAAAATGCAAAGAAGATACAAGAATATATACAGAATCAGCGGAAAAATGATTTAGAGTACGACCAGCTGACATTAACCCGTTCACGGGTGAGCCAGTAAAAAAAGGCAGAAAAAAATAAGTTTAAAAGGCTAAGGCGGTGGTCAGGATTTGTTTTGCGTTTAATGAGAAAAGAAAGGAGTACGGTCATGAAAAAAAGAACGATGATAGCAATTGCAGCGGGAATGATGTTTTTGTTTCATACAACGTTTGCAAGGGCGGCTCAATTATCGAGTGGGCAGGGCATGATTGGAATTGGAGCGTTTCAAGTCAGTGTTGATTTTAGTCAGGCAGTGTATAAAGTGAGTGTTTCTACAAAGGTGAACGTCTATTTAGACCCGTATGAGTTGCTCGAAGAAGGTTCTAATATCACATCAGATGATTTTACTGTGATTAATAAGAGCAGTGTCCCGATTGCAGTTAATGCGACGGTACAACTGAATGGAACAGCGGAACAGAATGTAACGCTTGTGGAAACAAAAGAAGAAATCACAGAAGAAAATCGGGAAAAACTTGCCTATGTAGAAGCAGAAATTCCGGCAACGGTACAGGAAACAACGAACTCGGTTGGAATGCAGTATCAAGATTCGAAATTTTTAAATGCGTTTGATTTATATAAATGCGAAGAAAGCGGAGAAAAATATTATAAAACAGCAGCGGGAGACGGAGTGACAAACGAGCAGACGATTCGTGATGAAGTAAAAGATACAACAGCCGCCGCAGGCGTTTATCATGCAGATAGCACGAAAGTTGCAATTTCTCCAAAAGAGAACGGAACAATGTTGCGCTTTGTATTAGATAAAGCAGACTATATCGCATATTATGAAACATACGATGCGGCTGCACCGATTGATTTGGCATTTCAGAAAGTAGCAGCAGAGCAGAAAGGGTCTGCGGTTTTTCGTTTGAGCGGAAAATTAAATACCGAAGCAAAATGGGAAGATAAAGATATCGAAGGGGTAGTGACATATACGTTTGAAGAACTGTCCATAGAAGAATATGAAAATCAATTGGAATTAGAAACAGCACACGCATATATTGGAACGAAAGAATCGGGAAATTAACAAAAAGTTTAGGGCGAGGAACGTCAGCTCCTCGCCATATTTAGAATTGCCTATGAACCGACAGTCTCTTTTTTCGTGTTACATAGGAATAAGTTCGTTCGCGTTAAGAATCGTTTTAAGTCAAGGCATCGGTCAAAACCGGCATTTTATGTGAATTATGAAACGTTAAAAAGAACACCGCATGGATTTCGAGGCGAAAAATTAGGCGTTGTGAAAACAGCAGAACCGTTGCCGAAACTTCCAAAAGGTGCAAACTATTCCAATCCACGAATCAGTTATGATGGAAACTTTAAATGTAAAGGGAATGATGAAAAACAGACATCTTGCAAAAAAATTGCACAGCAGAAATTTTATGAATTAAAAAGACTATTAGAGTATAAATGCAAAAAACATAGC
>CAYRQA010000237.1:0-1917 GCA_964426285.1 uncultured Lachnospiraceae bacterium
GTTCTGGATGATCGAGCCCGAGATCGCCTTCGCCGATCTGAACGACAACATGGCGCTTGCGTGGGACATGATCAAGTTCATCATCAACCACGTCATGGAAACCTGTTCGCAGGAGCTCGCCTTCTTCAACAGCTTCGTGGAGAAGGGTCTGATCGACCGTCTGACCAAGCTGGTCAACAGCGACTACAAGAAGGTCACCTACACCGAAGCAGTCGAGATCCTGAAGAAGAGCGGCGCAAACTTCAAGTACCCCGTCGAATGGGGCATCGACCTTCAGACCGAGCACGAACGCTATCTGACCGAACAGGTCTTCAAGTGCCCGATCTTCGTCATCGACTACCCGAAGGAGATCAAGGCGTTCTATATGCGCCTCAACGACGACGGCAAGACGGTCGCCGCAATGGACCTTTTGGTGCCCGGTGTCGGCGAGATCATCGGCGGCTCTCAGCGTGAGGAACGCATCGACGTGCTGACCGCGCGCATGGCTGAATGCGGGCTTGAGGAAAAGGACTACTGGTGGTACTTAAACCTCCGTCGCTACGGCGGCACCAAGCACGCAGGCTACGGCCTCGGCTTCGAACGCATCATCATGTACCTCACCGGTATCTCCAACATCCGCGACGTCATCCCCTACCCCAGAACGGTCGGGAATGCGGAGTATTGATTTATTAGGGGGAACTTCTTTCAAGAAGTTCCCCCTAATACCCCTTCAAGAACTTTTATAAGCCCGACGAATACTCGTTGCACTCGATTTATATTACGATTGTAGGGGAGGCATTTCGCCTCCCGTTTGTGCAATTTGCGGAAACAATGGGTTTGTGTGAATCCCTCGTTGCGGCGGAAGCAAGCCCCCGCCCTACCGCGTTTGGTGGATATGTCTACAAAAACGCTCCGAATGCGGGATTGTGATGATCCTTCATTCGGAGCGGTTTTCTTCATCATTCGCCCAAGCCCGTAGGGGACGGCGTCCTCGACGTCCCGTTTGGTGGAAATTCCGCCTGTTTACACAACACCCACCCCTTCAAACGGGAGGAGCAAGCCCCTCCCCTACCGCATTTGGTGGATAAGTCTACAAAAACGCTCCGAATGTGGGATTGTGATAATCCTTCATTCGGAGCGTTTTGCTGTTCTGCCCGACGAGTACTCGTCGGGCTATTAAAGTTTTAGAGGAGTTCTTAGGGGAACCTTTTTCAAAAGGTTCCCCTAAGCATCCCTTACAGCAGTCGTACCCCTGCTTCTTCGCAGAGGCGGATCGTTTCGCTGTCCCAGATGCTTGCCTGCACCTCACCGATGTGGGCGCAGCCCATCATGAGCATACAGAGGCGCGACTGTCCGATGCCGCCGCCGATGGTAAGCGGGAGCTCATTGGCGAGCAGCATCTTATGGAAAGGCAGTGCACGGCGATCGTCGCAGCCTGCGAGGGTGAGCTGACGGTCGAGCGATTCGGCATCGACGCGAATGCCCATAGAGGAGACCTCGAGCGCTCTGCCGAGGGTATCGTTCCAGAAGAAGATATCGCCGTTGAGCGACCAGTCGTCGTAGTCGGGCGCTCTGCCGTCGTGCGGCTTACCCGAGCGCAGCTTGCCGCCGATCTGCATGATGAATGCGGTCTTGTGCTCCTTCACAAAGGTGCTTTCACGCTCGGAGGGGGTCAGATCGGGATAGGCATCCTCGAGTTCCTGCGTGGTGACAAAAGCGACCTCGCGGCTGAGCTCTACTTGCAACTGCGGGAAGCGAACGTGCAGACGGTCGTTGGTGTTGCAGATCGCGGTCACGATCGAACGGACGATCAGCTTCAGGTAATCGAGGGTTCTCGTTTCGCGGGTGATGACCTTCTCCCAGTCCCACTGGTCGACGTAGATCGAGTGGAGGTTGTCGAGCTCCTCATCGCGACGAATGGCGTTCATGTCGGTGTAA
>CAYRQA010000238.1:0-1916 GCA_964426285.1 uncultured Lachnospiraceae bacterium
GTCGAATATATGCCCGTCACCACCGCATCGGGCGGTGCGGGCGGCGTTGCGCCCGCGGAAGACAAGGTCGATACCATCATCAGCTTCATCGAGCGCTCGCCCGAGCTGATCGAGAAGATCAAGGCACTCATCCCCAAGAAAGAGAATCAGGAAGAAAACAGCGAATCTGCGCCCGAAACGGCTGAATAAAGCCGAGCGCGGTTCTGATAACGCCCCTGTGCGCATATAGTAAAGCGGACAGGGGGCGATGTCATGCGGCGTTTGATGGGGATTTGGTTGCTATTCGGGATGATCTTTTCGTTGGGACTGCCGATCAGGGCGGCAGAATCGATCGATTTTCCACTGCCGACTACCTCTGCAAAGGGAGCGGCACTGATCGATCTCGACGGGCGAATCATATATGCCAACCGAGCCGAGGAAAAGCTGCCGATGGCATCAACTACCAAGATCATGACGGCAATCGTAGCGCTTGAAGAGGGCGACTCCGAAGCGATCGTCAGAGTAGCCCCCGAAGCCGTAGGCGTCGAGGGCTCGTCCGCTTACCTCATGGCGGATGAGGCATTCGTCCTGCTCGACCTCATCTATGCGCTCATGCTGAGCAGTGCAAACGATGCGGCGGTCGCCATTGCCATCCACATGGACGGCAGTGTAGAGGCGTTTGCCGAGCGCATGAACCGAAAAGCGGCGGCGCTCGGGCTGAGTGCCACGCATTTCACCAATCCGCACGGGCTGGACGACGACGATCACTATACCACTGCGCTCGATCTGGCGCGGCTGACTGCCTATGCTCTGCAAAACGAGCAGTTTGCCGAGATCGTGTCGACGGTCAGGTATGATTGTCCGATGCGTGAAAATGACGGCAGTCGGCTGTTCGTCAACCACAATCGCCTGCTGAGAAGCTACGAGGGCGCGATCGGGGTCAAAACGGGCTATACCAAGCGGACGGGGCGTTGCCTCGTATCGGCGGCTTGCCGAGAGGGACTGACCCTCATCTGCGTGACCCTCGGCGATCCCGACGACTGGAAGGATCATGCCGCACTGCTCGATTACGGCTTTTCACGCTACGAGCCCTGCACGCTGACCGAGGAAGCACTGCAATACACCCTTCCGACGGTGAGTGCGACCGATGCGTCGCTCACGCTCACTACACGGGAGGAAGTCAAAGTCATGCTCCCGAGAGGGAGCAGTGTGACGAGGACGATCGAATGCCCGCGCTTTGTCTACGGAGGCATAGAGGAAGGGAAGATCGTGGGCAGAGTGGTCTGGCACGCCGACGGAAGGGAAGTGGCAGAGGCGCCGCTTTACGCCGAGCGGACGCTTGAAGCGGTCGATTATCCCACGCTTTGGGAGAAAATAGCGGTGGTTTTCGCTCAAATATGGGCATTCATCAAGCAGTTGTTCGAATCCTCATAAAAATTGAAACGTTCACCCTGCAGGGCAAGCATTTGCCCTGCTTAAAAAAGTTTCTTGACCGGGGGTTGGGGCAGCGCCACAATATAATTATAATTATGGAAAAAATCAGAATTCAGAAGTATTTAGCGGATGCGGGCGTGTGCTCGCGCAGAGCGGCAGAGAGAGCCATCGAGATGGGCGAAGTCAAGGTCAATGGCTATCCTGCAGAGATCGGGCAGAAGATCGACCCGATCAAGGACAAGATCGAGTTTGAGGGCAAGGTCGTCGCCAAGAAGAGGGGGGGACACCCCTGCTACGTCATGCTCAATAAGCCCACGGGCTACGTCACCACGATGAGCGACGAAAAGGGCAGACGCACGGTGGCAGAGCTGGTCGCAGACGTCGGCGTGCGTGTATACCCCGTCGGGCGGCTCGATATGGACTCGGAGGGCCTGCTCCTCTTTACCAATGACGGAGCGCTCACCAACGCGCTCACCCATCCGAAGCACCACATCCCCAAATTC
>CAYRQA010000239.1:0-1869 GCA_964426285.1 uncultured Lachnospiraceae bacterium
CTGCCTGCCCAAGGATACCAAGCAGCTGCTCGCCAATTACGCAGACGTGCCGCAGAACATGATCGAAGCGATCGTAGAGAGCAACCGCACGCGCAAGGATTTCATCGCAGAGCGTGTGCTCGAGCTGGCAGGCGCCTATGAAGCCAATGCAGACTGGTCATCCGATCGCGAGCGTGAAGTGGTGATCGGGGTCTACCGATTGACCATGAAGACGGGCTCGGACAACTTCCGTCAAAGCTCGATCCAAGGGGTCATGAAGCGCATCAAGGCAAAGGGTGCGACGGTGGTCGTCTACGAGCCGACGCTGAAGGACGGCGAGACCTTCTTCGGTAGCCGCGTGGTCAATGACCTTGCCGCATTCAAAGGGCAGTGCGACGCCATCATCGCCAACCGCTACGACAGCGCACTCGACGACGTGGCTGAAAAAGTGTACACGAGAGATATTTTCAGAAGAGATTGATACGTTTGGGAGGACCGAATATGAAAGGAATCATTTTAGCGGGCGGATCGGGAACAAGGCTCTACCCCTTGACCAAGGTGACCTCGAAGCAGTTGTTGCCGGTATATGACAAGCCGATGATCTACTATCCGATGTCGGTGCTGATGAATGCGGGCATTCGGGAGATACTGATCATCTCAACGCCGCAGGACACACCCCGTTTCAGGGATCTGCTGGGGGACGGACACCAGTTCGGCGTCAGCCTCAGCTACGCGGTCCAGCCCAGCCCCGACGGACTGGCACAGGCGTTCATCATCGGCGCCGACTTCATCGGTGACGACAGCGTGGCAATGGTGCTGGGCGACAATATTTTTGCGGGACACGGGCTCAAAAAACGCCTGCAGGGAGCAGTCGCCAATGCCGAGAGCGGCAGAGGTGCGACGGTGTTCGGCTACTACGTCGACGATCCCGAGCGCTTCGGCATCGTCGAGTTCGACAAAGCGGGCAGAGCGGTCTCGATCGAGGAAAAGCCCGAAAAGCCCAAGAGCAACTACTGCGTGACGGGGCTCTATTTCTACGACAACCGCGTCGTGGAGTATGCGAAAAATCTGACCCCCTCGGCGAGAGGGGAGCTTGAGATCACCGACCTCAACCGAATCTACCTTGAGCAAGGCGAGCTGAACGTCGAACTGCTCGGACAGGGCTATACGTGGCTCGATACGGGCACACACGAGAGCCTGGTCGAAGCGACCAATTTCGTGAAGACGGTCGAGACGCATCAGCACCGTAAGATCGCCTGCCTCGAGGAGATCGCCTATCTGAGCGGCTGGATCAGCAAGGAAGAGGTGCTCGAGGTATATGAGGTGCTCAAAAAGAACCAGTACGGGCAGTACCTCAAAGACGTGCTCGACGGCAAATACATCGATCAGATATAATAGTTATAACTAAAGAGGAAAAATATATGAGCAAGACGATCATCGTGACCGGCGGTGCCGGCTTCATCGGCAGCAATTTCATTTTTCATATGCTGGACAAATATACCGACTACCGCGTCATTTGTCTCGACAAGCTGACCTATGCGGGCAACCTGTCTACCCTCGAAGGGGTGATGGATAACCCTCGTTTCCGTTTTGTCAAGGCGGACATCTGTGACCGTGAGGCAGTTTATAAACTGTTCGAGGAAGAGCATCCCGATATCGTGGTCAACTTCGCGGCAGAAAGCCACGTTGACCGCTCGATCGAGAACCCCGAGGTCTTCCTGCAGACCAACATTCTGGGCACGCAGGTACTCATGAATGCCTGTCGCAAGTACGGCATCGAGCGCTACCATCAGGTTTCGACCGACGAGGTCTACGGTGACCTACCCCTCGACCGCCCTGACCTCTTTTTCACCGAGGAGACCCCCATTCACACCAGCTCTCCCTATTCAT
>CAYRQA010000240.1:0-1858 GCA_964426285.1 uncultured Lachnospiraceae bacterium
GGTATGGACGAGCTGTCCGACGCTGACAAGCTGCTGGTGCAGAGAGCGAGAAAGATCCAGCGTTTCCTCTCGCAGCCATTCTTCGTTTCGGAAAAGTTCACCGGTATCGAGGGTACTTACGTACCGCTTTCGGAGACCATCCGCGGATTTAAGGAGATCGTCGAGGGCAAGCACGACGATCTGCCCGAATCGGCATTCCTCTTTGTCGGTACGATCGACGAAGCGGTCGCCAAGGCGAAAAAGCAGGGGGCAAAATGAACACCTTTCATCTGACTGTCTCTTCTCCCGACGGGCATATTTGGTCGGGTGAAGCCGTAATGCTCAGCTTGCGCGGCATTGAGGGTGATCTGGCGATCATGGCAGGGCATATCCCCTTTATCACGTCGGTAAAGCCCTGTGCCTGCAAGATCTCGCTTGACGACGGCACCGAGAAGATCGGTCATACCGACGGCGGACTGCTGACCGTGTCGGAAGACGGCGTGACGTTGCTGTCGGGCAAGTTTGACTGGCCGAAAAATCTGCAATGATGCCAAATCGCATCCTTTTCTGCAAAAAGCGGAAGAGGATGCGATTTTTTGTAGAAAATGTGCGATCCTTCAGCAGATCGGTAGATTTTTTGACGAAATTCAATAAATGTTGAAAAATGGTTAATAGATAATTGACTTTTATCTGATAAAATAAAAAATACAATCGCGATCATTGTATTTCAGACGGAGGTGTCATCGTTGAAGGTTCAATTTATCGGTGCTACGCATGAGGTAACGGGAAGCTGTACACTGCTCGAGGTCAATGGAAAATACTACATGGTCGACTGCGGAATGGAGCAGGGACAGGATATTTTTCAGAATATTGCCCTGCCGATCCCTGCCGCCCGTATCGAAGCCGTCTTTCTGACGCACGCCCATATCGACCACTCGGGAATGCTGCCGAGACTGTACAAGGACGGATTCAGAGGAAAGATCTATGCGACCGACGTCACCTGTGATCTGTGCAACATCATGCTGAGAGACTCTGCACATATTCAGGAATCGGAGGCTGAGTGGCGGTCGAAAAAAGCGATTCGTGCAGGCGCAGAGCCGATCGAGCCTACATATGATATACAGGATGCCATGGGTGCCATCGAGCTCTTCAGAAGATGCCGTTACGGGGAATTGATCTATCCCGACGAAGGCATTCAACTGCGCTTTACCGACATCGGTCATCTGCTCGGCTCTGCGTGCATCGAGCTGTGGCTCTCGGAGGGCGACGTACAGCGGAAGATCGTCTTCAGCGGTGACGTCGGCAATACCAACCAAGGCATCATCCGCGACCCGCAAACGGTCGAAGAAACCGATTATCTGGTGATCGAATCGACCTACGGCAACCGTCTGCACGATAAGGTGCGCTCGGATGCCGTGACCGAGCTGGCAGGCTATATTCAAAGTGCGATGGACAGGGGCGGAAACGTGATCATTCCTTCCTTTGCGGTCGGCAGAACGCAGGAACTGCTCTATGCGATCCGTGAGATCAAGCAGAAGGGGCTTGTAGAGGGGCACGCGAACTTTCCCGTCTATGTGGACAGTCCGCTTGCAGTCGAAGCGACCGCTATATTCATGCAGTGTAATCCCGTCTGCTTTGACGATGAGACGTTAGCCCTCATCAACCAAGGGATAAACCCCGTCTGGTTTGACGATATCCGCATGACCACCTCGTCGGAGGAATCCAAGCTGATCAATTCCGATCCCAAGCCGAAGGTCATCATCTCGGCAAGCGGAATGTGCGAAGCGGGGCGCATCAGACACCATCTCAAGCACAATCTCTGGAGAGAAAACAATATCATTCTCTTCGTCGGTTATCAGACCGAGGGCTCGCTCGGCAG
>CAYRQA010000241.1:0-1846 GCA_964426285.1 uncultured Lachnospiraceae bacterium
AGAGAGAAAAAGAACCAAAAAGAGAGAAATCGCTTCTCAGGCATGGGGATTCCGCCACTGCGGTGGTTTCTTAAGGCTCCGCCTTAAGAAACCGCGACCTTTTGAAAAAGGTCGATCAATACTTTAATAAAAAATATCCTTCTTCAAAAGTTCTTGGGAAGAGGCTTGGAGAAACCCTTCTTTCAAGAAGGGTTTCTCCAATGAGATAAATTATGATGCTACAAAACCTAAAACAATACATGACATCCCAGCGAGAGTACCGCCAACTCTGCGAAGCGCTCGCCGAGCGCCGCCGCAAGCCGCTCCCGCACCTTTGCACGGGGCTCTCCGAGGGCGCACGCACCTTCCTCTATGCGGCGCTCTGTGAAGACCGCAAGCAGCAGAGCACGCCGATGCTGATCATCCTTCCTTCCGAGAAGGAGGTCAACCGCCTGTCGGCAGCCCTTTCCGACTGGGGACTTGTCTGCAAACCCTACATGCTACGCGATTATATGCTGCGCAATATTATCGCCTCTCATGAGTACGAGCATGAGAGGCTTTCGGTGCTGTATGCCATCCTCAACAACACCTGCGACGTCGTCCTCACCACCCCCGATGCGGCGCTCCAGTATACCATGCCCGAGGAGCGGCTGACATCCCGCATTCGCCGCATTACGATGAACGATCGCTGTGAGATCGGTGAATTGGCGTCTTTCCTCGCGGACTGCGGCTATACGGCGGTCGAAATGGTCGAATCGTCGGGACAGTACTCAAAGCGCGGTGATATCCTCGATATTTTCCCGCCCACACTCGAGAAACCTGTTCGAATGGAGTTCTTCGGTGACGAGATCGACCGTATGTCGACCTTCGACATCATGAGCCAGCGCCGTGTCGATGAGGTGAGCGAGCTCTCGATCCTCCCCGTGCGCGAGGTTATCCCGACTGCCGACGATCGAAAGAAGCTCGCGGCACTCATCCGCAGTGAATCGAAGAAGCTGACCGATCTGAATGTCCGTACGGCACTTGCCGAGGAAGCCGAGATCCTCGATTCGGGCAGAGAACTCTCCTGCATCGATAAATATATCTCGTGGCTCTATCCCGAGAAGGAATCCCTGCTCAGCTATTTCGCGGACGATTCGCTTTATATTATTGAAGACTATTCAGCAGTCTGCGACCGACTGAAGGCTTACGAATTTCAAGAAAACGAGGGCATGGTTTCCTCGCTTGAAAACGGACTGATAAGCGCCGCCTACGCAGAACACGCTTCCTCCTTCGCCTTCTTTGAGGAGGGCATCAGAAGCCGCTCCTGCGTCATCGTCAACAGCTATGCGCTCTCGATGGCAGGTATGGAACTGTCGGGAATGTACACCTTCCAGACCATTCAGACGGCGGCGTTCGCCGATCAGCTCGATCTGATGGTCGAGGAGATCGAAAGCTATCTTGAGCGCGGCTATAAGCTCGCAATTTTCTGTGAAGGTGAGCAGACTGCGAAAAATATGCTTCCCGTTCTGCTCGACAAGGGACTTTCGGCGTCGCTAAACGATGAAAACGCACCGATCAGGCTCTTTGCCGCACCTGCGATCGCGGGATTTGAACTGAAAACGATGAAATTTGCCGCCCTTTCAGCTTGTAAGAGCGGTGCGGCAAGCGGCAGAAAGCAAAAATCGGGTCTGAAGGGCGCTTCCAAGAAGAAAGCCGCCGAACGGATCAACACCTACTCCGATCTGCACGAGGGAGACCTCGTCGTCCACGTCACGCACGGCATCGGACAGTACCTCGGGCTCGACAGCCTGACGGTCGCGGGCGTGCGCAAGGATTTCGTCAAGATCCGCTATGCGGGCGACGATATGCTCTATCTGCCCTGTAA
>CAYRQA010000242.1:0-1825 GCA_964426285.1 uncultured Lachnospiraceae bacterium
GTCAGAAGCAGCGGCTCTGCATTGCCCGTGCCCTGCTGAAAAAGCCGAAGATCCTCATTCTCGACGACTCGACCTCTGCGGTCGACACCGCGACCGAGGCGCAGATCCGCAAAGCCTTCCGCACCGACCTCGCAGGCTCGACCAAGATCATCATTGCCCAGCGCATCGGCTCTGTAAAGGATGCCGATCAGATCATCGTCATGAACGAGGGCAGGATCACAGGCATCGGTACGCATGACGATCTGCTCGCAGGCAATACCGAGTATCAGGAAATCTATTATTCGCAAATGGACAAAAAGGAGGCGTAAACATGGCAAGAACACTCGAAGAACTCCAAAAACAGTATAACAGCGCCTCCTCCGCATCGACGGGCAGAGGTCCGAGCGGACCCGGTCGAGGACCCGGCGGCGGCGGTCCCCGAGGCGGTCGAGGACCCGGCGGCAGAGGTCCGGGCGGAAAGCCCAAAAACGCCAAACAGACCGTTTCCCGCCTGCTCGCATATCTGAAACCGCACTACGGCAAGCTGGTATTGGTACTCGGCTGTATGCTCATCTCGACGGTCACTGCCCTCATCGGCTCTTTCATGCTGATGCCGATCATCAACCACATCGCAGGCGTTGCCACCACGACCAAGGATGGTGCTATGGCAGTGCTCGCCGACAAGGTCATCACCTTCTGCACAGACGGCGTGATCGATCTGCTCGGCGGCGCAAAGCTCACTGAGGTGCTCGTCTACCTCGTGACCGCACTCGTCATTCTGCTCTTCGTCTATCTCATCGGCATTGCCACCACCTATCTGCAGGCGCGGCTGATGCTTCATATCACGCAAAACACCCTCGAAAAGATCAGAAACGACCTCTTTGCCAAGCTTCAAAAGCTCCCTGTTCGCTACTACGACACCCATCCCACGGGCGAGATCATGTCACGGTTCACCAACGACGTCGACAACATCGACGTGATGCTCAACAACTCGCTGAGCTCGCTCGTCTCGGGTCTGGTCACCCTCATCGGCACTTTCATCTTTATGATCACCACCAACTGGATCTTGACGCTGGTCACCATCGTCTTCATCCCGATCTTCACCTTCGGCGGCGCTGCGATCGCCAAGGCATCCCGCAAGTATTACAGCGGGCAGCAGTATGCACTCGGTGCGGTCAACGGCTACATCGAGGAAACCGTTTCGGGGCAGAAGGTCATAAAGGTCTTCAATCATGAGGACACCTGTGTCGACGAATTCGCCGCCCTCAACGGCGATCTGCGCGACAAGCAGTTCAAATCGCAATTCTACGGTGGCATCATGGGTCCCATCATGCACAACGCCTCTATGGTCTCCTATGCCATCACCATCGGCATCGGCGGCATTATGATGTGCACCTCGGGCTTTACCCCCGGCGGTCTGACAGTCTTTTCCAACTATTCGCTCCGCTTCTCTCAGCCCATCAACCAGATCTCTCAGCAGATGTCGACCATCTTCTCTGCCCTTGCGGGCGCCGAACGCGTATTTGCGGTGATGGATGCCGAGCCCGAACTGCCCGACGCCCCCCAAGCGGTCGATATGCCCAAGATGAAGGGCGATGTTGTACTCGAGAACGTGACCTTCGGCTACAATCCCGACAAGGTCATTCTGAAGAATATCTCGCTCTATGCACATCCCGGGCAGAAGATCGCCTTCGTCGGCTCGACCGGTGCGGGCAAAACGACGATCACCAACCTGCTCAATCGATTCTACGACATCGACGAGGGCAGGATCACAATCGACGGTGTCGATATCAAGGACATCAAACGTGATGTGCTCCGTTCGAACATTGCGATGGTGCTTCAGGAC
>CAYRQA010000243.1:0-1758 GCA_964426285.1 uncultured Lachnospiraceae bacterium
CCGTTCATTGCAAACAGCTCATTCAGACGCTTAAGAGAACGTCCCTGTCTGTCAGATAGTGATAGGTAATTCTCTGATATTATCTCGGAATTTTCCCCCACTTCACACCGTGCATGCGATTTTCACCGCACACGGCGTTCCATCGAAATCGTTATTTATTTTCGCTTATATCAGTCTACCAATGTTTCTTCACCGATTATTTTCAAATTGGGGGATTATTCGCTTTTTCACGGAGAGAGTTTAGTTTCTTTTTGCCGTTTTTATCTAAATTCAGAATAGAGAGATACCTGTGTATTGTTTCACCGTCAGTAGCATGAATCAAAATGTGTACACTGTTCAGCACAAGGGTAAGATTACTGTACTTATCATCACCGCCGTACTTTTTAGGTATGACATGGTGACAATGAATTTCGTCAGTACAGGTGAATTCTTTTCCTGTAACTGAACACTTTCCCTTTTGAGCCGAAAACAGTGATATTCTGTTATCTGTATATTCCACACTTTTACATAGATGTGAGTTTTGCATTAGTTCCATCAATAGTGAAGTATTGATTTGAAGGTTCGTGTGGAAAAATTCTCGTCCTTCCGGTGTATATATACTTAAGTTTTTCCCTTGTAATGCGGGTTGATTTTTGATAAATCCGACTGGGTAGATAGGTTCTTCTGAACCAGCAAGGAAACGAAGCATTTTTGATTTCCCCCATATCGTTTCTGTTCCACATCTGTTAGTTTACGTCCTTTTCTGACAAGACGAGTTCCTCTTTCGGATGTCAGACGATTGGTGAGAGTTGTCATTACAGCACGATGTAATACTCTGCAATCTGCGGAGATAAGGGTAGCAGGACTATAATAATTCTGAATCCCCATTATCATCGTGTTATATAACATAACTTCATATGCTTCTGTTGAGTTCTTGGGCGGTTTTGCAATGCGATGAGCCTGCTGAACCAACTTTTCTTTTGCATTTTTCAGAGCTTTGTCTCCCATATGAGAAACTACTTTATATTTGTTTTTCCCTTTACTGCACAATTTGGTTTTGAAACCAAGAAATTCCGTATTATGTTTTCTTGCATTCACAATCTTTGTCTTTTCCGGGGATACATCGAGTTTCAGTCTTTCTTTCAGCCACAGCGTTACCGCCGTAAGAATGTTCTGTGCGTCTGATTTGTTTCTGCAAAATATACGAAAATCATCTGCATACCGCACAATGAACATTTCTTTCATGTTGGTTTTACGCATTACCCGATATCCGGCACCCTTGTTAGCTTGTCCGTTGTAGCAATATGTGTGTTTGATTGCGATCGGATTATTTTCCCACTGACTTTCTACCCAGTGGTCAAGTTCATTCAGAACAATATTCGCTAACAATGGAGATATGATTCCGCCCTGCGGTGTGCCTTTGTCGGGTAGAATGAGTTTTCCATCCGGCATCTTAACGGGGGGCTTTCAGAATCCTCTGAATCACATACAGTAGTTCTTTATCATGAATGCCAAGTGTCCAGATTTGTTTCAGCAATTTTTTGTGATTTACATTGTCAAAGAATCCTTTTATGTCAAACTCAATCACATAATGTAGATTTGCATTTTGAAGCAGAAAATTCATTCTGCCGATTGCATCTCTTGTACTTCTGTTCGGTCGAAAGCCGTAGCTTCTGTTTGAAAATTTTGCCTCACAAATAGGTTCAAGCACTTGTTTAATGCATTGTTGTATCAGTCTGTCCCACATACACGGAATACCCAGAGGGCGTGTTTTAGTGG
>CAYRQA010000244.1:0-1219 GCA_964426285.1 uncultured Lachnospiraceae bacterium
GTAACACCGGAGGTCAGTGCGAGAGTCGTATTATCAACCGAATATTTCGTACCGTCTTCTGCGGTGAAAACGGCATTAAGCGTAACACTTTCTGCGTCCTCATCGACTTTCAGCATTTCGGTTTTGACCGTTACGCCGTCCGCGATATAGTTTACGGTTATCGAAACAGCCTTTTTAAGATTATTCTTCGCGGTTTCGAGTTCATCGACAAGCGCTATAAGTGCATTGAGAGCAGCTCGTGCATCTTCTTCCGAAGAATAAGTTGCCGCTTGTACTTCGTCGAGCTTGGTGTTTGCCGCGGTAAGCGCAGCGGCGTATGCAGACCAGCTTGCATCGGTATAACCGTCACTTATGACAGTCAAAGCGGATATACGCGCTTCCTGTAAATCGGGATTGACTTTATATACGGTTGTAGTTGTTTCGTCAGTTCCGATGACTTGTTTGTAGAGTTTAAGCGTTGCCGAAGTAGTACTACTAGTCCAATTCCCATCATTAGTAGTTACATAATATTTTAATTGCAAAAACCACACTGTCAATTGCTTACTCAATTTGCAACTGCCATTTGTAAATTCTACAGTTATGTTATTTTGGTCACTACTCGAGAGAGAATTCTGTCCTATATCAATATACTTATCCTTGCCCTGCACATCTTTACAAAAACCGCCGTTCTGGTATGTCCAGAGAGCATTGTCAAGGTCACTGGCGTTTATTTCCGCAGTTGCGTCGTCGGTTATATTCACAGTCGCAGATGTATAGCTTGAACCGTTATATGACAGTGCATTAGTACCTGAAACGATAAGATATTTTTCGCCAGCTTCAAGTGAACTTCCGGTAACTTCCGTATACACGGTTTCTGTCGCGGGAACAGTTATAGTTTCGCTATTTACCGTATCCTCATATTCACTCAGCGAGAGGCCGACGGTGGAGAAATGTGGGCAGATAAATTCATAGTATCCGTTTGCCGGCGTTCCGGTAATTGTCGTTACCGCTCCGTTCTCTTCCACGACAAACGCGCTCACCTTGGCTGAATCCCATCCTGCCGGAATCGGGATTTTCACCGTACCGGACGATTCATATTTTCCGTCGGCAGTCTGAGGAACGATGTCCCATGCTTTGACCTCGACTGCGCCGATAATCGCGGGAGCGGTCGTCTCGGTCACGGTAAACGAAGTCAGATCCGATCCGGTTAAGGATATGCCCGTCGTTTCGTCCGTAAGGG
>CAYRQA010000244.1:1229-1745 GCA_964426285.1 uncultured Lachnospiraceae bacterium
GAGTTTCGTTATTGAGAGACCCGTCCGCGTTGAAGCCGCCGGCAACAACATCGGTCGAATACTCTGTCGTTCCCTGCATTGCCGCCGCCATTTCGCGCATGGGAATGCGCAACACTGCCGCTACCTGAGTTTCGGTTGCAGCTCCGGGAATATCAGACCATACGCAGAAAGTAGAGCCGACCGGATTGCTTACCGTAGAACCCATAAACTGAGTATTATTGAAATTGCTCGGCGATTTTGTGGGAGCGGTGGCTCCGGTACTTTTAATACTGAAATAGTAATCCCCATGGGTATTGTTCATGGGAAAGCCCTTGTTCGCAAGATACTCCGCCGATGCAACATCATAACCGCTCCAACCGGAGGACCAGTAGGAGATTACGATATTTGTATTAAATTCTGTTGCTGTATTTTCATTATAGTAAATACCGTCGTTGAATGCCTCGGGAATCATACCTTCGGCTATAATCATTGAAGCAAGATCATTTACATATGCGCCAAACAAACCGTATTTACCTG
>CAYRQA010000245.1:0-1743 GCA_964426285.1 uncultured Lachnospiraceae bacterium
GTAAAGACCCACGTGGTAAATAGCAAAC
The DNA here is from genome assembly GCA_964426285.1 of uncultured Lachnospiraceae bacterium. GTDB lineage: Bacteria > Bacillota > Clostridia > Oscillospirales > CAG-272 > CAKSQF01. Next base: position 29 of record CAYRQA010000245.1, read on the forward strand.
GATACTTCATTTTTGAGAACAAAGGGAGGCCATATTTATGAAAAAGGCAATGACAATTCGTACCCTTTCCCTGGTGTTAGCCATCCTCCTGATGGCAACTGCTCTGGTGGGCTGTGCCCAGGAGCCTGCGCCTGTTGACCCTGCCCCTGCTGTCACGGATAGCCCTGCCGTAGACGAATCTGTGATCGAAGACGAGCCCGCTGAACCCCCTGTAGATACGCCTGCCGACGAGCCTGTGGAAGCGCCTGCGGAGGAACCGGCGGAGGAACCAGTTGAGGAGCCTGCTGAGCTGGTCAATTTCAGCGCCTATGGCTACGACTATCTGGTGCCGCAGGCGGCCATCGATGGTGTTGCTCTGCCTCTGGTTGAGGAGCCCACTACCCTGACGGTGTTCCGTCAGTGGAGCAGCGCCTACCTCAGCGACCTGCATGAGAACTACGCCATTCAGGAAATTGCCAACCGCACCGGCGTCAACGTGGAGTATACCTGCGTCAGTGCCACAGAACAGTTCCAGATCATGTATGCTTCTCAGGACTACACCGATATGATCAAGGCCGGCCCCAACAGCTACCGCGGCAGCGTCGACATGGCCATTGAGGACGAAATCTATCTGGATGCTGCGGACCTGATGCAGTGGATGCCCGTCTGGAGCGGCTGGCTGCAGACCAACGACGAGTATCTCCGTGACTGCAAGACCGACAACGGCGCCTATTACATGAACTCCATTCAGTCCGGCAAGGAGCCTGCCTGGTGCGGCGCTTTGGTGCGCGGCGACTGGCTGGACGACTGCGGCCTGGATGCCCCTGTGACCTTTGATGATTGGCATACGATGTTGACTGCTTTCAAGGAACGGAAGGGGGCGACCCGTGCCATGTGCCTCTCCGCTACCGGTTATGACAGCCAGTCCTTTGCCCTGACTGCCGGTTACGGCGTGGCACCAGAGTGGTACCAGGTGGACGGCGAGGTCCACTACGGCATGGTCGAGGACGGCATGAAGCAGTATCTGGCCATGATGAGCCAGTGGTATGCCGAAGGCCTGGTCAACCCCGACTTCACCACCTTTGACCTGATCCGTGACTCCGCCAACTACTACATCAACGGCGAGACCGGTGCTTGGGACAGCTGTGCCTATATGTGTATCGATCTGTTTCCCATGCTGGCCGGGGGTCAGGGCTATCTGGTCCCGGTGAGCAATCCTGTGGTCAATGAGGGCGATCCGATGACCAAGCTGCGCCGCGACAACGCCATCAGCGGCGGCAACTGCTTCTTCGTCACCACCGCTGCCGAGGAACGCGGCGTCACCGAACTTTGCGCCCGTTGGATCGACTATCACTACACCGTGGACTGCGCCTATATCATGACCTTCGGCGAGGAGAATGTGGACTGGGCTTATGGCGAGGACGGACTGCCGCATATCAGCGAGCTGGTAATCACCCATCCGGAAAAGACTGCCTATCAGGAGCAGAAGGCTATGCGTCTCAACAGCAGCTATTATATCTGGTGGAACGAGTTTGACCAAAAGTCCGAAGCGGCTATGAACGCCTATGATGTCTGGCACAACAGCGCCACCGCAGACTATGTCTTCCCCACCGGTGTGACCCTGACTGCCGAGGAGTCTGAGGATGTCTCCAGCGCATACAACGATGTGCGGACCTATGCCAACGAGTATGTGTTGGGTGTTATCGTCGGCGAGCGCAGTCTGGACGAGTGGGATG
>CAYRQA010000246.1:0-1741 GCA_964426285.1 uncultured Lachnospiraceae bacterium
GCCAGGTACTGGCTGACCTCATGACCATCCGCGAAAAGAAGGGCGGTCTTGCAGGCAACAAACTCGTCTTCATCGGCGACGGCAACAACATGGCAAACTCGCTGATCGTAGGCGGCATCAAGACCGGCATGGAAGTGGCGGTCGCCTGCCCGAAGAGCCACCAGCCCGATGCCGAGCTCATGAAGTGGGCTGCCGAGAACGGCAAGTTCACCTGCACCGATGACATTCTCGAGGCATGCAAGGACGCAGACGTGCTCTACACAGACGTGTGGGCTTCGATGGGTCAGGAAGAGGAAGCCGCAGAGCGCAAGAAGATCTTCGAGGGCTACCAGATCAACGACGGGGTCATGGCGATCGCAAAGAACGATGCCATAGTGCTCCACTGCCTGCCCGCTCACAGAGGTGAGGAAATCACCGCCGAAGTCTTCGAGGCACACGCCGACGAGATCTTCGAGGAAGCCGAAAACCGTCTGCACGCGCAGAAGGCTGTGCTCGTCAAGCTCATGGGCGAGAAATCCAACTAATCCAGTTAAAAACCGCCGAACTCGGCGAATCTATATCAAAAATAAGGAATTTCACTATGAAAAAAGCTTATTTAGTTCTCAGTAACGGAAAAGTGTTCGAGGGTCTGCGCTTTGGCGCAGAGGGCAACAGCATCGGTGAGCTGGTCTTTACCACGGGTATGACCGGTTATATCGAAACGCTGACCGACCCCTCCTACTACGGTCAGATCGTCATGCACACCTTCCCGCTCATCGGCAATTACGGCATCATCGAAAGCGATTTCGAGGGCGATTGCCGTGTGAAGGGCTACGTCGTCAGAGAGTGGTGCGACACCCCCTCCAACTTTCGCAGCCAGTATGACCTCGATCGCTTCCTCAAGGAGCATAACGTCGTCGGTCTTTACGGCATCGATACCCGCGAGGTCACCCGTACCATCCGCGAAGCGGGCGTCATGAACGCCATCATCTGTGATGAAGTGCCCGCCGACCTCTCCGAGGTCAAGGCTTTCGCCATCACCGACGCGGTCGCAAGCGTATCGCATGAAAATGCGGTCATCTACCCCGCAGAGGGCGAGGAAAAGTACAAAGTCACCCTCATCGACTACGGTGCCAAGCACAACATCATCCGCGAGCTCAACCGCCGCGGATGCAGCGTATCGGTCGTCTCGCATACCGCGAGCGCCGAGAGCATCCTTGCCACCGATCCCGACGGCATCATGCTCTCGAACGGCCCCGGCGACCCCGCCGAGAACACTGCCGAGATCGAAGAGCTGAAAAAGCTTATCGGCAAGAAGCCGATCTTCGGCATCTGCCTCGGTCATCAGCTGCTCGCCCTCGCAATGGGCGGTCAGACCGTCAAGCTCAAGTACGGTCACAGAGGCGGCAACCAGCCCGTGAAGGATATGTTCGGTACCCGTACCTTCATCACCAGCCAGAACCACGGCTATGCGGTAGTTGCCGAGTCGCTCGAAGGCAAGGGCGTGGTTTCCTACGTCAATGCCAATGACGGCACCTGCGAAGGTATGAACTACCCCGCATACAATGCCTTCACCGTACAGTTCCACCCCGAAGCAGCCAGCGGTCCTCACGATACCTCGATCCTCTTCGACCGCTTTATCGAATCCATGAAGAAAGCAGGTGAGTGCTGATGCCTCGCGATAACTCCATTAAGAAAGTTCTTATGATCGGTTCCGGTCCCATCGTCATCGGACAGGCAGCCGAATTTGACTATGCAGGTG
>CAYRQA010000247.1:0-1737 GCA_964426285.1 uncultured Lachnospiraceae bacterium
GGCAGTACCAGACGAGAATTTGACAAGGAGATGGAAGAAAGTGGATATAAAAGTTCATCCGATTTTATGGATTATTTGCTTCGTGTAAATAAAGGAAAGCAGGTAGATGGGGTAACACTAAAGGAGTTTATGGACACGATGAAAACTGTGGTTTATGAACTGAAAAAGCAGGGTGTCAACATCAATCAGATTGCACGATATATCAATTCCTATCTTGGGTTTGCCACAGAGGAAGCATTTCGAGATATGGAAAAAACCTATAAAGATGTGGAAGACCGAGTATTAGAAGTATTGGAGAAGGTGGCATAATGGCTGAAGTATATGGAAATGTGAATGTAAAATACAATCCCTGTAAATCCATTGCACAATTAAAGAGTGCTGCGGATTATATTCTGGGAAAACGTAAAGAGCAGATAGAAGCCGGTATCGAAAAGACCAGTAATGAGCTTTACAATGCTTTCGGCTGTAATCGTGATAATTTTGCTAACAGTCTGATCATCACAAGAAAAATGCACCAGAAGAAATATTCCAGATACAAGCCAAAGGAGATTTTAGCACAGAAGATTTCCATTTCTATTCATCCAGAAGATAGCAGTAAGCTGAATTATAGAGAAGCCTATAAAATGGCAGAACAGTTTGCACAGGAATTCTTTTGGAGTAAAGGATATGAAGTATTGTTTGCAGTGCATACAGATACAGATCACATCCATGCACATTTTCTGGTGAGTAATTGCAATCAGAAGGATGGTACATCTTTTCGTAGAGGTCCGAAAGAATTGGCAGAGATGTCAAAGTATTTCGGAAATCAGTGTATGGAAAGAGGACTTTCTCATTCTGTACGTGATTCTTTCTACAGTCCGAATAAAGAGCGAGAGGAGATTACCTTTGCAGAACACCAGATGAAAAAGCGTGGAAAGCTGTCTTTTAAAGATGAAATCAAGACCTATATCCGATTAGTAATGAATTATGAATCTGTAAAAACAGTACAGGACGTTGTGGATATGCTGGGACTTATCTATGGAATGGATATTCGATTAAAAGGAAAGACCATCAGCTATGCACTTCCTTATGATCTGAATAAAGGTGGCAAAACAAAAGCGGTGCGTGGCAGTAAGCTTGGAAAACGCTTTACAGTAGAAGGGATAGAGCAGTATCTACAGGAAAAAGAACGAAAACGATTGGAATATCAGAGGACGGAGTGGGAGATTGAGAAATCGAAACTTACAGTAGATGACTATTTCGACTGGGAAGAACATCCAATCGAAGATAAGTCCGTGTATCAGGCATTTGATGAATTTATGGAAAGAGAAAATATTCCGGAAAATGATGAGTCTGTGTTTTATGGCGGAGTGTTTCAGGATTTTCATAGGGAGTGGCAGGGGATTCGGGAAGAAAAGAAAGAAGAACCGATTGATTATGCGAAGATTCCAATGAAAGACAGAGCACATCTGCTTCCGCCACCTACAAATAATACGATGGAGGAATTTGAACAGTATAAAATCCGTATGGGATATAACGAAGGACAACTAAAATCTGTACGTTATCGAATGAGTGTGTACGACGATTTCCTAAAGGAATATGATTATCGTAAGAAAGTGAAAGGTATGCAGAGAACGGAACAGAAGCAGAAAACAGCGAAGAAGAAACGAGATTATAGTAGGTAAAAAGACAAGCCAGACAACCAAAGTCATTGCAGTAGACTAAAGTTGTTTGGATTTTTTGAAGAAAAAGGGAGGT
>CAYRQA010000248.1:0-1731 GCA_964426285.1 uncultured Lachnospiraceae bacterium
GGGAAGAATGTACAGGACAGCGCTCTTCGAACGCTCTCTTCGGGCGATTTTCTCTGCTATCAAGTCGATCTGACCCCGAGGATCAATCTGCTGCAGACCATCGAAGCTGCTTTCGGGGCAGGCAAACCGACTGATATCATCGTTTCGAATATGCTGCTCGATAAGTATCAGATCGGCACGCGAAAAAGCAAGCTTCAAAAGCGGATCGATAAATAAACTGCCAAAAATAAATCTTTACAAAAAGTTCATCGCCTTTCCCCTTGACAAACGGTCGCTTCGGGCGTATAATCTAACTTGGTTAGATTGTCGAGTGGGAGTGAGAAAATGGCAACAAGGGAACAGGTTGAGATGATCGCCGAGAAAATGATCGACGCACAGCCGACCAATTTCTTGAAAGTGGTGAACGACGCGAATGTTGGGATCGGCTATGTGCTGAAGTTGCTTTTGATGTCAGAGGACGGTTGTCTGACTGCCGGTGAGCTCAGCGAAGCAATGGGGGTCAGCACCGCGAGGGTTGCCGTGCTTCTGAAAAAGACCGAGAAAAAGGGTCTGATCGTCAAAGGATCGGACAGATCGGATGCGCGCATCACCGTCGTCAGGCTTTCCGATGAAGGAAAGAAGACGGCAACCGAGATGAGGGAGAACATGCTGCGCAACATTTCGAGGGTGGTCGACAAGGTCGGGCTTGAAAAGATCAGGCAGTTTATTGCACTGTCGGTAGAAGTCAAACACGCGATGGCAGAAGGCTTTTCACAGGAACAGAATTGTGACGAATAGGTTAATCAAATAATTCGGACATATGTCCGAGCTGTTTTTTATCATAAATCTAACTAAGTTAGCAAAACAACAAAGGGAGTGGTTTGAGTTGTTCAAATTATTGAAAAAATTGTCCAAATATGACTGGTGCTATGTAGCCGTCTGCATCGTATTTATTGTGGTACAGGTGTGGCTCGATATGACCATGCCTGAGTACATGAGCAAGATCACCGTGCTGGTCGAGACGCAGGGCAGTCAAATGTCGGAGGTCTGGAAGGCAGGCGGCATGATGTTGCTCTGCGCACTCGGCAGCCTTACGGCGTCGGTTATCACTGCGATCTTCTCGTCGCGAATCGGCAGTAACCTGGCATCTTCGCTTCGCAGCGCGATGTTTAACAAGGTGCAGAGCTTCTCGATGGAGGAGATAGGCAAATTCTCGACTGCCAGCCTCATCACCCGTTCGACCAACGACATTCAGCAGGTGCTGATGTTCATCGTCATGGGTCTGCAGATGCTCATCAAAGCCCCCATTACCGCAGGCTGGGCGATCTATAAGATCGCAGACAAGGAATGGCAGTGGACGATGTCGGTTGCAGTTGCAGTTGTGATACTGCTTGTAGTTGTCGGTATTTGTATAGCGCTGACGATGCCTAAATTCCGCAAGGTTCAGAAGCTGACCGACGATCTCAACCGCGTGACCCGTGAAAACCTCAACGGTCTGCGTGTCGTCCGTGCCTACAACGCCGAAAGCTATCAGGAAGAGAAGTTTGAGGGTGCCAACGATGCACTTATGAAAACACAGATGTTCACTCAGCGTACGATGGCATTTATGATGCCCTCAATGCAGCTCGTCATGAGCGGTCTCTCGCTGGCGGTCTATTGGATCGGCGCATATCTGCTGAATAACGTAGCTCTGCCCGTCGAAAGGATCGCGATGTTCGGCGATATGATGGTCTTTACCCAGTACGGCATACA
>CAYRQA010000249.1:0-1723 GCA_964426285.1 uncultured Lachnospiraceae bacterium
CGATGCCCCAGTTGCACTTGCCGCTCTGACAGGTGCAGCAGAGGTGACAGCCGAGTGCGAGCACTGCCGCCGTTGCAACGTAGCAGGCATCTGCACCGAGTGCGATGGCTTTGACCACGTCGGACGCCGAGCGGATCGAGCCGCCGACGACGAGCGAGATATTGTTGCGGATGCCCTCGTCTCTTAGGCGCTGGTCGACTGCCGCGAGCGCCAGCTCGATCGGGATACCGACATTGTCGCGGATGCGGGTGGGTGTCGCGCCCGTGCCTCCGCGGAAGCCGTCGATGGCGATGATGTCGGCGCCGCTTCGGGCGATGCCCGATGCGATGGCGGCGATGTTGTGGACGGCGGCGACCTTTACGATGACCGGCTTCTTGTACTCGGTCGCTTCCTTGAGCGAGAAGACGAGCTGACGAAGGTCTTCAATTGAATAAATATCGTGATGGGGGGCGGGGGAGATGGCATCCGAGCCCTCGGGGATCATACGGGTGCGCGATACGTCGCCGACGATCTTGGCACCCGGCAGGTGACCGCCGATGCCCGGTTTTGCGCCCTGACCCATCTTGATCTCGACGGCGGCGCCTGCCTCGAGGTAGTCCTTGTGAACGCCGAATCTGCCCGATGCGACCTGTACGATGGTGTTTTCGCCGTAAACGTAGAAGTCCTCGTGCAGACCGCCCTCGCCGGTGTTGTAGTAGATGCCCAGCTCGGTAGCGGCACGGGCGAGCGATTCGTGTGCGTTGTAGCTGATCGAGCCGTAGCTCATTGCCGAGAACATCACGGGCATCGAGAGCTCGAGCTGAGGGGGAAGGTCGCAGATCAGGTTGCCTGCCTCGTCGCGGCTGATCTGCGAGGGCTTTTTACCGAGGAAGACCCTCGTCTCCATCGGCTCGCGCAGCGGGTCGATCGGAGGGTTGGTGACCTGGGAGGCGTTGATGAGGATCTTGTCCCAGTAGACGGGCATCGGTTTCGGGTTGCCCATCGAGGAGAGGAGCACGCCGCCGCTGTTCGCCTGCTTGTAGACTTCTTTGATCGTATCGTTTTGCCAGTTGGCGTTTTCACGGAGCGTGCAGTCGCTCTTGACGATCTTCAGCGCTCGGGTCGGGCAGAGGGATACACAGCGCTGGCAGTTGACGCATTTGGTCTCGTCGGAGAGCATGATGCCCCGCTTGCCGTCGAATCTATGTACTTCATTGGTGCACTGGCGCTCGCAAACTCTGCATCCGATGCAGCGTTCCTCTCTGCGGACGACCTCAAATTCGGGATATACAAATTCCACACTCATCAGAATTTACCTTCTTTCACACGGACAATGACAGGCTCACCGCCTGCGGGGGCATAGATCTGCTCGGCATCGGGCTCCATCACTCGGATCGCCGCTTCCTCGCTGGCGATGTAGACCTTGTCGTCCTTCTCACCGACGACCATCGAGCGGAGCTTTAAGCGGTCGTTAAGTGCCATCAGACCGCCGTTGAAGCCGAAGACGATCGAGAAGGGACCGGTGACCAGCAGGGAAGAGAAGGCGGTGCGCAGATAGGTGAGCTTTTTGCGCTCAGCCTCATCCCTCGCTTCGATGGTCGACCAGAAGGGGGCGGCGATGACCGAAGCCGCCTCTTCGAGTGTCAGTCCCTGTCTGCGGAGGAGGTAGTCCATGATGTAGGTGATGACCTCGGTGTCGGTCTGGAGGGCGCATTTGTAGCCGAACATTTCAATAAAGCGGCGG
>CAYRQA010000250.1:0-1683 GCA_964426285.1 uncultured Lachnospiraceae bacterium
CTACGCGGCGATGATGGCACTGCGCGTGGTGGCCCTGCTGATCGGCACGACCATGTTGCTCTCCTACACGACCTCCCCCATCGCACTCACCGACGGCATCGAACAGCTGCTCGGACCGCTCAAGAAGCTGCACATTCCCGTGCACGAATTCGCGATGATGATGACCATCGCCCTGCGCTTTATTCCGACGCTCATCGAGGAGACCGACAAGATCATGTCTGCGCAAAAGGCGCGCGGTGCTGATTTCGAGACGGGCTCGCTCATCAGCCGCGCGAAGGCGCTCATCCCGATCTTCATCCCCCTCTTCGTCTCTGCCATTCGACGCGCCGAGGAGCTGGCGACCGCCATGGAGTGCCGCTGCTATCACGGCGGCGACGGGCGCACGCGAATGCACGTGCTGAAGTATTCGGGACGCGATTTTATTGCGCTTGGGGCGATAGTCGCGTTCGCGGGGGTGCTCGTGGCAATGCGGTGGCTGCCGCTGCCGGTGCTTTTGCTGGGGGCTTCTTGAAAGAAGCCCCAGACCCCCAAGAACTTTTGAGAGCGCGGCAAATACTTGCCGCGCGGGGTCAAACATCACCCACCTCCTTGGCTGTGTCGTGCTTTAAAGTTGATTTGTGTCGGGCAATATTAGCCTCTCTAAATAACAGCCCGAGCGGCAAGCATTTGCCGCTCTTAAGAAAGTTCTTTGCCCCGCTTTCTTTCAAGAAAGCGGGCGGGATGCAAGGGCAGAGCCCTTGCCGGGGTTTGGGGCTTCGCCCCAAATACATTTATGATTCATTTTTTGAGGCGAAGCCTCAAAAATACATTAAAACCATAAAAATCATGAAATTACTACTTGAAATTGCCTATATGGGCGGGCGGTATCACGGATACCAGACGCAGGACAGAGCGGTGACGGTGCAGAGCACGCTGCAGGGCATACTCGAGACCTTTTACAAAACGCCGCTGAAGGTGACGGGGTGTTCGAGGACCGATGCGGGTGTGCACGCAAAGCAGTTTTACTGCACGATCGAGGGTGCGCTCTACGAGAGCCTGCCGCCCGAACGACTGCCGTTGGCGCTCGCGCCCTATCTGCCCGATGACATTGCCGTTTTATCGGCGAAAAAAGTCGACGAAAGCTTCCATCCGAGATACATGGCGCACTCGAAGGAATACGAATACTGCATCTGGAACGAGCCGACGCTCCATCCCTTCTGGGCGGGGCGTGCCTGGCACTGCCCGAATGCGCTCGATACCGACGCCATGAACCAAGCCGCCGCCAAGCTCGTCGGCGAGCACGATTTCCGTGCGCTCATGGCACAGGGCTCGCCCGTGAACTCGACGGTGCGCACGATCCACTACTGCGACGTACGCCGCGAGGGCAGCCTCGTCATCGTACGGGTCGCCGCCAACGGATTTTTATACAACATGGTGCGCATCATCGCGGGCACGCTCGTAGAGGTCGGCAAGGGCAAGCTCGCCCCGACCGACATAGATGCCATCCTCGCCGAGGGTGTGCGCAAGAAAGCAGGCGCGACCCTCCCCCCGCAGGGGTTGTATCTCAACAAGGTGGAGTATAACTAAAGCAACCCCTTAACCGTAGGGGCGATTCACGAATCGCCCGCCCCCAACGATACGCCCGGATTTTTGTTTGTCGGCAAACCAACGAACGGCGATTAGTGAAAAGCCCCAAACAAGTCC
>CAYRQA010000251.1:0-1654 GCA_964426285.1 uncultured Lachnospiraceae bacterium
TCCCCGAACTGGTCGGCAGATTGCCCGTGATCGTCGGGCTCGAGGCACTCGATGCCGAGATGCTCACCAAGATCCTCAGTCAGCCGAAAAACGCGCTGACCAAGCAGTATCAGGCACTGCTCAAGATGGACGGCGTAGCGCTCGAATTCGAGGAGGATGCGCTGAAAAAGATCGCCGAGCTGGCGATCGAGCGCAAAACGGGCGCGCGCGGACTTCGCTCAATCATGGAGGACACGATGGGCGAGCTGATGTACGAGATCCCCTCGCGCGACGACGTCGAGAAGGTGACGATCACCGAGGGCGCGGTCGCCAAGACCGAGGAAGCCAAGCTGACGCTGAGAGCAGTGGCACTTCCCGTTTCCGCAGAGATCGACGAGCCTGCACAAGTCTCGATGCTTGATGAATAATGAGAAATCCCACCGAAAGCGGATGATACCGCGATCGGTGGGATGTTTTTGTTCAGATCAGCTCTTCGCCTTGACCTTCACGCCGAGCCGTGCCATGATGCTTGAGAGCACGGGATAGAGCAGGCAGGTTGATGATCGCCGCACCCCAGCCGTACAGGAGCGCTTCATAGGCGATGTAGCCGAACGCCATGACCAGTTCACCTGCAACGGCACTGGCAATCAGTCCCATCCAGACGAGCTTGTTCGGCAGCAGTTTCTTGAAGAACAGGAAAATGAGCAGTGCAACTGCCGCTGTCGCCCAAGGTGATCGGCGCATAGGCGGCATAGCCCGAAAAAATGTCGGCGAGCATCGAACCGATGTCTGCCGCGGCGATGCCCCATCCGCCGAGCAGCCAGCCCGACAGCAGAACGAACATATCGCCAAAGTGAATGTAACCCACTATGGGTGCGGGAATCTGAATGACCGCCGTTGCTACACAGCAGAGTGCGGCAAAAAGCGCCGCCGTGGTGAGTTTTTGATTTTCATAAAATTGCCTCCGTATTTGTGGGGCTCTGCCCCACACCCCGCCAAGAACCTTTTTGAAAAAAGGTTCTTGGATCTCCAAAAACTTTTGGGAAAGGATTTTTGTCATTGTTTTGGAGGTTAGGGAGATTGGTTAGTTGTAGTTGTATATCATAAGGTGTCATTGCCGCCCCTGCCGACGAAGTATTTCGTCGGTTTTTTAAAGTTTTTAAGGGTTCTTAGGGTGCTTTTTTCAAAAAGCACCCTAAGCAGGTTGTAAGGGCAGCGCCCTTGCCAGGGTGCACCACTTGGCGTAGCCAAGTGATGCAGAGCCCCTGCTTACATCTCGCCTTTCTTTGCCTTGGTAGCGATTTCGGTGAGAGCTTTAGAAAAGAACTCGTCGAAGGGCATGGTGGTCGATGCGCCGCTGCGGTTGCGGACAGCGACGGTGCCGTCTGCGACCTCATTTGCACCGATGACCAGCATATAGGGCACCTTTTCGAGCTGTGCTTCGCGGATCTTGTAGCCGATCTTCTCGTTGCGCTCGTCGATCTCGACGCGCATACCTGCCGCCTTCATCTTGGCGACGAGGGCTTCGGCTGCCTCATGCTGATCGATGCCGATGGGCAGGACCTTGACCTGCGTGGGCGACATCCACATAGGCAGTGCGCCCGCGTACTTCTCGATCAGGAGGGCGAGCGTGCGCTCGTAGCAGCCCATCGAGGTGCGGTGGATGATATAGGGA
>CAYRQA010000252.1:0-1648 GCA_964426285.1 uncultured Lachnospiraceae bacterium
GTGCTCTATTGAGAAACCAAACGCTCCGAATGATCTCATTCGGAGCGTTTGGTTTGATGACAAAGGTGTTAAATTAAGAGGGCAAAAGCCAAGGAAGTGGGTAGGGAGCTCGATGAGGAGATCACTTCGCCTATGGCGAAGTGAGAAAACTTCGGCGCCCCAGATGGTTTCGCCCTCCCCTCGATTCCGCAAAAGACTTTATCAGTGCGAACAACGCTCCGAATGAGATCATTCGGAGCATTGTGTTTTACTATTTCTGCATCTCGTCGAGGGTCAGCTCGAATGCGGGCAGGAACTCATCCATGAACACCGCAAGTTCGGGCAGATCCATCTTCTCGAGGGCGGCAAAGGTGCTCTTTTTGGCATCGGCGAACTCTGCGTTCCCGCATTTGACCTCCTCGACGCATTTGATATAAGCGGCGAGCTTGTCGGCGGCTTTGACAAGCTTCAAAACGTCGGCATCCCACTCCTCGCGCACCAGCGGCTCGAAGTCGGCGAGGTACTGCTCGGGCAGGTGAGAGAGCAGCGTGCCTGCCGCCTCCTGCTCGATGAGGCGGTAGCTCTCGCGCAGGGCAGGGGAATTGTACTTGACGGGCGTGGGCATATCGCCCGTGTAGACCTCGGCGGCATCGTGATAGAGCGCCGCAAGCGTGACCGATCCCGTGTCATAGTCCCTTCCGAGCGTGCGGTTGCCGATGAGCGCCAGCGCATGGGCGAGCATCGCCGCCTGTGCCGAATGCTCGGCGAGGTTTTCGTCGGAGACGTTGCGCATCAGCCCCCAACGTTTGATGTATTTCTGTCTAAAGATCAGAGCGAAAAAGCTGTTTTGCATATCGATTCGTCCTTTTTGATGTGGTTGGTCTCATTGTAGCATTTTCGCGCGGGATTGTCAAGGAAATCGTCTTCGCACTACGATTTTTTGCAACTTATTTACAAATCATTGACAAAACCGACGCACTATGTTACAATAATCGTATAGAATGTTTACCGACAGAAAGGCACATCCCATGAAAGTTGAATTGCTCACCTATACGCCCGATGCCGACAAGCTGGTCGCGGCTGCCGCCAAGCTCTGCTATTCCAAAAGCGATATCGGCACGCTGATGGATCGTCTCACCCCCGATAAGGTCGAGTCGTTTTTGAAACTCCTCGGCGACCTCGGTCACGAATCGCCCGTCGAGCACGCCTCCTTCACCTTTGGCGTCGAGGGTGTCTCGCGCACGTTGCTTGCCCAGCTCACCCGTCACCGCATTGCTTCCTTCTCTGTGCAAAGTCAGCGCTACGTCGAAAAATCGGGCTTTGATTACATCATGCCCCCCAAAATCGCCGCCATCCCCGAAGCCAAGGCACTCTTCGAGGAAGAAATGCGCCGCGATGCCGAAGCCTACGACCGCCTCCGCACCATCCTCCTCGAAAAGCACAAGCAAGCCCTCCTTGCCGAAGGCAAATCGGAGGTCGAGGCCGAAAAAGCCGCTGGAAAGCTCGCCAACGAGGATGCCCGCTTCGTTCTCCCCAATGCCTGCGACACGCGCATCATCATGACCATGAATGCCCGTGAGCTTCGCCACTTCTTCGCACTCCGCTGCTGCAACCGCGCCCAGTGGGAGATTCGCGAGATGGCAATCGAAATGCTCAGGCTCGCTAAACA
>CAYRQA010000253.1:0-1066 GCA_964426285.1 uncultured Lachnospiraceae bacterium
TAAGACATTTACCATGGCAAATGTCATTGCACAGTTAAATAAGCCGACACTTATCATTTCACATAACAAAACACTGGCAGCACAGTTATATGGTGAGATGAAGGAGTTCTTCCCGGAGAATGCGGTGGAGTATTTTGTGTCCTATTATGATTATTATCAGCCGGAAGCCTATGTTCCGTCATCAGACACTTATATTGCGAAGGATTCTTCCATCAATGACGAAATAGACAAGCTCCGTCTGTCTGCGACGGCGGCAATGGCAGAGCGAAAAGATGTCATTATCGTGGCATCGGTCTCCTGCATATATGGAATTGGTAGCCCGGATGACTATATGAATATGATGGTCTCGCTGCGTCCGGGGATGGAGATCGACCGGGATGAGGTCATACGTGAGCTGATCGACATGCAGTACACGAGAAATGAAATGGATTTCAAACGAGGTACCTTTCGCGTACATGGTGACGTACTGGAGATTTTTCCGGCAAATAACTCAGACAAAGCAATCCGGGTGGAATTTTTCGGGGATGAGATCGATCGCATAACAGAAATAGATGTGCTGACAGGAGAAATTCGTTCTCAGGTCAACCACTGTGCCATTTTTCCGGCATCACATTATGTTGTTCCCATGGAAAAGATCCATGCAGCTTGTGATAATATCGAAGCAGAGCTGACAGAACGCGTGAAATATTTCAAAGGGGAAGATAAGCTGATCGAAGCACAGCGTATTGCGGAGCGTACCAATTTTGATATCGAGATGCTAAAAGAAACCGGATTTTGCAGTGGGATTGAGAACTACTCAAGGCATTTGGCGGGAAGACCGGAAGGGGCAATGCCGGAGACATTGATCGACTACTTCCCAGATGATTTTCTGATCATAGTAGACGAGTCGCACATTTCCATACCACAGATTCGCGGAATGTATGCCGGAGACCGATCGCGTAAGACGACTCTGGTAGATTACGGGTTCCGTCTGCCGTCTGCGCTGGATAACCGACCGCTTAATTTTGAAGAATTTGAGGGCAAGATTGATCAGATGCTCTTTGTTTCTGCGACTCCGGGCGAGTAT
>CAYRQA010000253.1:1076-1624 GCA_964426285.1 uncultured Lachnospiraceae bacterium
ATGAAGCGAATCACGAATTATTACGCACAGAGCAGATCATTCGTCCGACGGGGCTTTTGGATCCGGAAATATCCGTCCGTCCGGTGGAAGGACAGATTGATGATCTGATCGGCGAAGTCAATAAAGAAGTAGCAAAACACAACAAGATACTCATTACCACATTGACCAAACGAATGGCGGAAGATCTGACCCGTTATATGGGTGAGATCGGGATTCGGGTAAAATATCTACATTCTGATATTGACACCTTGGAGCGACAGGAGATTATCCGTGATCTCAGACTGGATGTGTTCGATGTGCTGGTCGGCATCAACCTGCTTCGAGAAGGTCTCGATATTCCGGAGATCACACTGGTTGCGATTCTGGATGCGGACAAAGAAGGTTTCCTGCGTTCGGAGACATCGCTGATCCAGACGATTGGAAGAGCAGCCCGAAACAGCGAGGGTCACGTTATCATGTATGCAGATAAGATTACGGATTCCATGCGTGTTGCGATCGAAGAAACACAGAGAAGACGTGAACTGCAGCAGGCGTATAACGAGGTACAC
>CAYRQA010000254.1:0-1597 GCA_964426285.1 uncultured Lachnospiraceae bacterium
GTATTAAATCATGACAGCAAATCATACGCAGGCGGGCGATTCGTGAATCGCCCCTACGGATGTGCTCAATAACACGCTTTCTTCAAAACAGAGGAACGAGCGCAAAAATCCCCTGTCTCTGACGAGACAGGGGATTTTCTCTATTCAGCCTTCAGCCCGGTCAGTGCCTCGAAGACAGGCATCTCGTAGCAGGGGAAGTAGATGCCCCATTCCTCGCCGTTGTGTCTAAGCTCGAGGATGTGGTAGGGCTTCAGATGGGTCTGAGCGTACTGATCAACGGTCATCTTGTACTGCTTGAAGCGGCCTTCGGTAGGGTGGACGTCCTTGTTCCAACCGGGCAGAGCGATGCTCTTCTTCACCGTGCGGATGGCAGTCAGCTCCGAGCGTTCGAAGACATATTTGTGCTCGAGATCGACCAGACAGAGCCTGTCGTCCTCCACGTACGCCTTTATCTCGGGATTGAAATAGGCGGTCATGGACAAGCCCAGTTCCTTCGGAACGGTCTTGTCTTTTTTCGCTTGTAGCGGAAGGTGAGCAGGTCGACGTCGACTGCACCCTCGGGGACACCCAGCGCCTCGTAGATATGTTGGTCAGTCGGTCGAGCTTCGACGAAACCTGACTGTTTTCGTCGCTTTCGAGCACTTTCTTCGCATGATTGCGCTCGATCAGCGCCAACACCGCCCACACAAGCAGGCTGATGCCGCCCATCCAGAAGATCCACGAGCATTGTCGTACGCTTCAGTAAGCGTCACGGCGTCCTCGTCGGTCGTCGCTCTGAGCAGATCTACCACCACGACTGTCGCCAGTATACCGCAAACATACTCGACGATCCGCAACGGCAGCGGCAACTTCGATTTCTTGAGCAGTTCTTCGGCATTTTCGGTTTCATTTTCAAGTGCCTTTGCCTGTCCCGAAGAGGTCGATTCAACGATAAACTCCGCTCCGTTGATTCGTTCGTTTTTCTTGTTCTCGGTGATGTCGATTGCGCCAAAGGGGTTCATGTCTGCCTCCCATACAGTCATTTGGTCGCCCTCTCCGATGAGCTCAGAGAGGACAATTGTTCAGCGTGTGATCAGTTCGCTTTTGCGGGATTTGCCGCTTTTCCGTTCACGGCAAAGTCGCTGATCGTGAGCGTGGTCGTGTTGGTCGAGCCACCGCAGCCGGTGTAGAAGCCGACCAGCTTCTCGCCCTCGAGCTTACACTCGAGCGTCTGCAGTTCGATCCACTCCTCCCCTGCCTTATACGAGGCAGTGTAGCTGTCGCCCTGCTTCACAAGGCGCACGGTCAAGCCGACGGTCGGGTCGGGGTTCTGATAGTATTCCTCCGAGCGGTTGCTCATGACGGCAATGTGATTGTGTGCGAACTCGCCGCCGTGGTTTTTGTTGGTGTGGTAGCGTCTGCCGACGGCAACGTAGTCCCCGAGCGCCTCGGTGAAGACACCGATAAGGCCCCCCTGCCAGTTGGCGTTCAGATCACCCGCGATGGTCGCAGTCAGCTCGAAATCGCCCTCGGGCGCCTTCATGGCGAAGACGTTTTTGTCGAGCACGCCGCTTTCGGCATCGATGCTGACCTCGTTTTCGCCCGAGATGATATAGGA
>CAYRQA010000255.1:0-1592 GCA_964426285.1 uncultured Lachnospiraceae bacterium
ATTTTGTTCAATTGCTATCAATGAGGCCCAAAACAGCATCTACCAAGGGTTTCAGCCGTGCGTCTACCTCTCTCAGGCGTCTTACACGATCCTGCAGCATCTTCATTTCCTCGTGCTTGTCGGAAACCTGAGCCTGCAGCCGATTCCAATCATCCACGATCTGATCCCGGCGTTCTTCATGCTCCAGGACGTAGTTGCGGAGCTTGTCAGAAAAATTGTCGCCCCGATAAGCCTCTATGTACTTGATTACCCGGTCATCCAGCCGAACCGTTTTTGATGTTGTCATGTTTTTCACCTTTCTTTCCATACAGATCTACAAGCCGTTTGTACTTTGGATTGCTTTCAATGCTTCTCTCCCGGAGCCGGTCGAAGAACTTGGCCGCACCGTGAATTTGAAGCGCTGCCGCTATGGCGTTCCCGGCCTGATCGAAAACAAAGTGATCAAGCTGCATAATGTTGTATTCTATCCCCGGCTTTACATAGAGCCTGATCCTCTCGGCCTGCTGGATCAGCTCCTCCCAATAGGACTTCAAGGGCCATCGCCATTTATTGGAATCGGTATAGTCTTCATCTACATATCGGAGATAGTTCAGCAGCACACCCCGGAATTTCATGCCGATCTCCTCCTGAGCCTGAACGAAGGCGAGTCCCCGATCATCCCGGAGCTGCAGCTCCACTCTGACCCAATGCTGTCCGTTGGTCAGTCCTCTTTCTGCTGCCTTATCATAAATGCGGATCAGGATAGCGCTTTTATTGCTGCCATGATAAATAGAAATACCATCACGCTTTTTTTTACTACCATCCACCAGCTGCTCGCGAATATCCGCCAACCGGAATTTGCTGATATACTCCCGATGCCTGGTATCCTCAAAAAGCTGGTCGGTGTCTAAGATTCCGGTATGATCGTCAAAAGCCACATCAAGCCGGGTCATGTGAAATCGGGCATCCTGAAGGAGCTGAAAGAGGCCTTCAAAATCACCGCTCCCCAGCTCCTCGAAGGTGCGGCAACCCTGACCGGACATATCCAAGCAGCTTCCCATTCCCTCGTTACCATCATATAAAATGGAGATGCTGCCATAGTACAGCGCCTTCCGATACCCATTCCGGCCATGATCCAACTCTTCCCATGAAATGCTTTCCATCTGCAGGAGCTTCACCCATATTTGCGGATCATCATCCTTACAGCTTATTGTGACCCAGTCATACAGGATGACATTTTCAGAAATGTCACTTTTCATAACTTTTTCACCCACTTTGTGTAGGTAGTACCCCCCTGTTAGCGCAGGGGGGTTTGGGAAACCTGCAACTTTCCGGCAGATTTCCCACAATGGTAAATCGTCTTACAGTTCCGCGGCCGCAGCCGCGCCAGGATCTGAATTTTGTATGACAGTGAGTACAGCGACGAGCCGACGCATCAAGCGCTTTTTCGCTTGCTGGTCATGCGCGTCGGGGCCGCCGTTCCCCGGGGCCCCACCGCTTGCGCGGTTCCCCCCGGCACAGACGGCCCCGCCTGCGCTGACCATATCGCTGAAGAGCTTGTAGCTGTCGTAGACCTTGCTGTACTTCTTGTGATACGCGAAAATCTGCTTACT
>CAYRQA010000256.1:0-1592 GCA_964426285.1 uncultured Lachnospiraceae bacterium
CAATTTCACCGTATGGTACAAGGCCGAGCTTGATAAGTGCCTGGAAACCGTTGCAGATACCGAGCATAAGACCGTCACGGTTTTTAAGAAGCTCATGAACAGCGTCCTTAATCTTAGGATTGCGGAAGAATGCCGTAATAAACTTACCGCTTCCCTCAGGTTCGTCACCGCCGCTGAATCCACCCGGAATCATAATTATCTGTGAATTCCTGATAGCCTTTTCGACCTGTTCAACAGAAGATTCAATATCACCTGCGGATAAGTTTCTGATAACAATGGTTTCTGCAATTGCACCTGCCCGTTCAAAGGCTCTTGCTGTATCGTATTCACAGTTTGTACCCGGGAATACAGGGATGAGAACTCTTGGTTGAGCTGCCTTGATTGCAGGAGCAATTCTTTTTGTTGAAGGATATACATAAGCCTCAGGAGTAATTTCTGTTGTTTTTATTCTGCATGGGAATACAGATTCAAGCTTGCCCTCCCATGTTCTCTGCAATGCGTCAAGATTGATTGAATAATCAAAGTTCATAATCTTGTATTCAGATTTTGTAACACCGATTACATTTTCACTCTGCTTGGCAGCACCGTCAATTTCAATTATGAATGCACCATAGCAAGGCTTAAACAGCTGTTGAGCTGAAAGCTTTGAAGTAAATTCAAATCCGAGCTTATTACCGAAACACATTTTTGCAATGCCCTCGGCAGCACCGCCGTAGCCGATTGTCCAGACTGCCTTGGCACGTCCGTCAGCAATAATTTCTTCGACTTCATCAAATACAGCCTTGATGCTGTTGAAATCGGGAAGTCCGTTTGCGTCATATTCAGGTGTAATCATTATAACCTGACTGTCAGCAGACTTGAATTCTGTTGAGATAACCTTATCAGCCTTAGCTGTTGATACTGCAAATGAAACGAGTGTAGGCGGAACGTCAATCTGTTCAAAAGTACCTGACATTGAGTCCTTGCCGCCGATAGCTCCGCAGCCCATTTCAAGCTGAGCCTTGAATGCACCGAGAAGTGCTGCAAGAGGCTTGCCCCATCTCTTAGGGTCATTCTGTGTTCTTTCAAAGTATTCCTGGAATGTGAGCCAGCATTTCTTGTATGAACCGCCTGCTGAAACTACCTTTGCGATAGATTCTATTACAGCAGTCATAGCTCCGTGATAAGGACTCTTTTCAGCAATAACAGGATTATATCCCCAGCCCATGATTGAACAGGTATTTGTTTCGCCGTTTAGGACAGGTATTTTTGCAGCCATAGCCTGCGAAGGAGTAAGCTGGTATACACCGCCGTAAGGCATGAGAACTGTTCCTGCACCGATAGTTGAGTCGAATTTCTCAACAAGACCTTTCTGTGAACATACATTGAGATTAGCCATAAGCTCTGTCCATGAATCAGCACAGTCAGTTATTTCTACCTTGCTTTCATTTGTAGGTTCTTCAATTGTAATATCTGTATATTTTGATGCACCGTTTGAGTTAAGGAACTCTCTTGAAAGGTCAACGATTGTATTTCCGTTCCAGTTCATTTTAAGACGTGGTTCTTCAACAACATCAGCAACGAGAGTAGCTTCAAGGTTTTCCTTCTTTGCC
>CAYRQA010000257.1:0-1583 GCA_964426285.1 uncultured Lachnospiraceae bacterium
TTGGAACCCTTCTTGAAAGAAGGGTTCCAAACCTCCCAAGAACTTTATTTAAGCAAAATTGCAAGCAATTTTGCGGGGGATTATCTTTTTTGCTGTATTTCTTACCTTCGTAGGGGAGGGGTCTCCCCTCCCGATACGCGAGGATTATATCAAACCTCGTAGGGGCGATTCGTTCGACTTCGGCGAAGCCGAATGTCGTTCGCCCCTACAGGGCGCGGCGTAATTGCAGGCAATTTCGCCCTACCCATCCAATTCGGATATTGCCCGCGCAATTTCCTTTACCTTTTTCGTCCAACGGGTGTTTTGGATGTGCTCAACCGTCGCGCCCGCCAGCAAAAGCGTTATGATCCACGCGACCGCTGTAACAAACGAATAGAAATCCGTCCAAGTTACGTACGCCGAAAAGGCAAGCATCATCACCGTCAGCGGCAGACAGATCGCCGCACGGAGCGCTTCGGTTCGCCGAAAAGACGCGCGGTCACGCTTGGAAGCGAAACACTGCTTGGTGGAGATCGGCTTTCGCGAAGCATCCTTGCAGGCGGTCGACCAAAGTGTGAGCTTGGTGTTGAAAAGCGACGTGATCGCACGCTTTTTCTCGTAAATGTGCAGTTCTTCCTCGTTTTTGACCTCGACGACCGTCACGATCGGAATATCGACCTTGCGCTCGACCGAGAGGGCAAGGTGCTTGCCCGTTCTGCCGTAGGTTTCTACCACGTCGACCTCTGTCTCGGATTTCGTTGGTGAAAATTGTTTGCAACGGGACGTCGAGGGCGCCGTTCCCTACGAGGATTTTGGAAATTCCGCCTATTTCATCAATTTCTTCAATGCTTCCCTGATGAGCGTCTCGGCATCCTTGCTCGCGTCGAGCCCCTTCAGCGCATAAAGCGCCTCCTGACGGGTGTAGCCGAGCACCATGAGGGCGGCTTCGGCATCGGCGAGCGCCGATGCGGGGGCGTCCATCGCCGCAAAGAGATCGCCCTCATCGCCGCCCTCTGCGGCAATTTCGGCTTTCATCTTGTCCTTGAGCTCGAGCACGACGCGTGCGGCAGACTTCGCACCCACGCCCTGTGCCTTCGCGATCGATTTGGCATCGCCCGAAGCGACCGCGATTGCCAGCTTCTCGGGGGTGAGCACCGACAGGATCGCCATCGCCGCCTTCGGACCGATGCCCGATACGCCGATCAGCAGTCTGAAGGTGTTGAGCTCCTCCTCGGCATAGAAGCCGTAGAGCTCGTGTGCATCCTCGCGCACCGAAAAGTGCGTGTAGAGCTTGGCGTTTTGCCCTTCCTTGCCCGACAGCTTGCCGAGCGTCGTCGCCGAGATCGTCATACGGTAGCCGATCCCGCCTGCCTCGATGACCGCCGTGTTCAGCCGCGCCATCACGAGTGTGCCTGAGATATAGTAGTACATGGTTTTTTATCTCGTTAGGGAACCTTTTTGAAAAAAGGTTCTCTAAAACCCTCCAAAAACTTTATTTAAGCAAAATTGCAAGCAATTTTGCGGGGAATGTTATATTGATTGGATGTATTGTAGGGGCGATTCACGTGTCAAGAGTAACATAGTAAACAGTTGTGCAATAACAT
>CAYRQA010000258.1:0-905 GCA_964426285.1 uncultured Lachnospiraceae bacterium
GCATAATGTCACTACAGATGCAGTCGCCGGCAAACAGATTTCTGCCCTTTTTGTCCAGATACACAGCATGGCCGCCGGCATGACCGCCTACATGGATTACTTCAACATCGTAGTCTTCACCAAGGTTGATGATATAGCCGTCGGGAACGCCTACAATCTCGTAGGGCTTGAACTTGGGAAGGTCTTCTTTATCAAATTCGATCCACTTGCAGCTTCCGTCCTCGTTGAAGAGATAGTCGTGGATATGCTCATCCTGCAGCTCCAGATAGGGGACAAGGGTTTCATGGCAGTAGACCTTGTCAAAGCAGCAGTTGCCGTATGCATGGTCAGGGTGATCGTGAGTGTTGACAACGACCAGCTCCTTACCGCCGGTCAGTTGGTTGATCAGACCTACGACATCGCCGATTCCGTATCCGGTATCAACCAACAGGGCCTTTTCAGGCCCGACCAGAAGATACTGCCACATATCGTCCTGTCCATCCAGATTGTGGTTGTAGAAGCCGTAGAGATTGTCACGGAACTGAAATACCTGAATGTAGGGGTTGATGGGATAAACGGTGCCGTTTGCATGCTCTCGCAGGAAACGGTCGAATGCCCAACTCACGTGATTGGTGGCGTGGGCGGCCTGCCTGCGCTTGGATTTGACCGGTGCATTGCTGATGTAAAGACGACGTGCCATAGTAATTTACCTCCAAATATTTTGATTAATTATACTCCACAAATTTCTTTGAGTTTTTCGTGCGTTGAATAGGCTTCTTCTGGTCTGAAAATCATTTTTGCGAAATCCCGCAGACCGGTACGCCAGCTGGCCCATCTGGGATAGTTTGCAGGATGTACGATGAATCGATATCCGGGCATATCCGCAACCCCGCAGTCCTTACAGATATCATTGTCAACCATGCAGA
>CAYRQA010000258.1:915-1579 GCA_964426285.1 uncultured Lachnospiraceae bacterium
ATCCAGATGATCTTCCTGAGGTGTGGCGGATTGATAGAAAACCCGATAGTTATTTTTTATGGTGTCACCAGTTTTCATTGCTTCCAGATAGGGCCGTTCATAAACTGCCAGTTTTGGATCGGTATGGTACATACATCCAGTGAGTGCTCCAACATAGCCGAATGTATCAGGGTGGAAAATGGCAATGTCATTCGACAGATAGGAACCCATGGAAAGTCCGCAGATTGCGCGGTTCCATTTTCCGGTCTTTACCCGAAATGTCTGCTCAATGAAGGGGATGCAGTCATGAAGCAGCATATTTTCAAAACCGCGATCGATCCCACCGCCTTCGTTACCCGGGTAGCGAAGCATATCGTTGTTCATTACGATGATGAAAGGTTCACACTGCTTGCTTGCAATCAAGTTGTCCATGATATTGGCTACTTTACCAGTAGACTCCCATACCGTCTCGTTTTCACCCATGCCATGCTGCAGATAAAGCACCGGATAGGAATCTGTACCGGTCATGTATCCCGGGGGTGTATAGACCAGGCAACGCTCATAGTCATTAAACTCATTACTCCAGAAATAGTGGCGGCTAATGCAGCCATGGGGCACATCTTTCATGAAGGAAAAAGAGAGCTCTTCTCCGGGAAATTCAATGTAATTGTGAATAGAATTGGCG
>CAYRQA010000259.1:0-1570 GCA_964426285.1 uncultured Lachnospiraceae bacterium
CTTCAACCACTACATCGACTACCACTTCAACCACTACATCGACTACCACTTCAACTACTACATCAACCACTACTTCCACTACCACTACAACACCACCTGCTCAAAAGCATTTAGGTGATATTGATAACAACGGTATTATTGATGCTATTGACGCCTCAACTGCATTGACAATTTACGCACTGAGGTCAACAAATGGTGATATTTCAGCATATACAGATGAACAGCTAACAGCCGCTGATGTTGACGAAAACAGAACTGTTGATGCTATTGATGCATCATTTATCCTGAGCTTCTATGCGTATGTTTCAACGGGAGGAAAACTAAGCTTTACGGACTATGTAAATGAATGTTAGTTTAAGCAATACCGCACAAAGCTTGTGCGGTATTGACTTATTATAAAAAACAGGTCAAGCAATTTTATCGCTTGACCTGTTTTTCTATTTTTTAAGGTTAAATTCTGCCCAATTAATATTGTTCTCTTTTTTCCTGACTGCAAGCATAAACATCATTCCAAGTATTCCGCATGAAATAAGCTCTCCAATGCCTACCGTCAGCATTAAATAAGGTATCGTTTCACTTGCTCCGTAAACTTTTGATAAAATCATTGGTATTATTAATGTATTTGCCGCAATCGGCGTCAGTGGTGCAAACCATATGCTTTTATTTCTAAGCAGATACGTTCCTGCTGCACCAATCAGCGTAGCAAGGCTTCCAAAAATAACGTCCCATACGGCTGCACCTGTTGTAAGATTTGCTGTCAGACAACCAATAAAAAGTCCCGGAACTGCCGCAGGAGTAAAATACGGTAAAACAGTCAGAATCTCTGATATTCGTATCTGTATGACTCCGCTTGCAAGACCCAGCATATTTGCAGCATAAGTCAATACAACGTAAAGTGCGGCAATTAAAGCACTTTGCGTAATAAATAATACCTTATTATTTTTTCTCATATTCAATTTCTCCTTTAGTTTTGATTTAAGACAATTTGTCTCAGCGAGGAAGGTTTCGAACTCGCTTAAAGCAACACCGCACTATATTGGTGCGGTGTAATAAATTTATGTCATAATCAGATTTGAGTTGAATAGTTTGGAGCTTCCTTAGTGATATAAATATCGTGCGGATGGCTTTCTTTAAGTCCTGCACCTGTTATTTTTACGAATTTAGCCTTTTCATGAAGTGTAGAAATATCCTTGCATCCACAATAGCCCATACCTGAACGGATACCGCCTACAAGCTGGAAGATTGTATCGGCAACAGCACCCTTGAAAGGAACACGTCCCTCAACACCTTCTGGAACAAGCTTCTTAGCTCCCTCCTGGAAGTATCTGTCAGTAGAACCGCAAGCCATTGCTCCAAGACTTCCCATACCTCTGTAAACCTTGAACTGACGTCCTTGATAAAGCTCTGTTTCGCCGGGTGCTTCAGCACATCCTGCAAGGAGTGAACCAAGCATTACAACGTCTGCACCAGCTGCAAGAGCCTTTACAATATCACCTGAATACTTAATTCCGCCGTCAGCGATAACAGGAATATTATATTTCTGAGCTACACATGCAACATCATATACTGC
>CAYRQA010000260.1:0-1562 GCA_964426285.1 uncultured Lachnospiraceae bacterium
ACAAGCGGCTCTCCCCGCAAGATCGGCGGACTGATCTGCTCGGAAAATCCCTTTTCGGCAGACATCGTCGGCGCAAAGCTGATCGGCATGAGCGGCAAAGTGCTTATGCTCGAAAAGGGGCTTGTCCGCGGGCTGACCATAGACGAGCCCGAGGTCATCGGCGTCGACCCGTCCGAACTGGCTCTGCCAGACTTTCTGCCGCCCGACAGTGACCGAACGCCCATCCTCGAATGGCTTGCAACCTTCTGGGACGGACGGCTGATGAAGATATTCGAGCCGCGCCCGAGGATCAATAAAGCCCGCTGTGTCGGATGCGGCGAGTGTGTGCGCTCCTGTCCCGTGCACACGATCACCCTCGACCGTGAGAGGCGCAGAGCGGTCATTCATCCCGAAAAGTGCATCAAATGCTTCTGCTGTCAGGAGCTCTGCCCCAAGGACGGCGTGAAGGTCAAGCAGAATTTCCTCATAAAATGGATCAAATAAGTCCGAAACGAAAGGATATACACTATGAACGAGCCCATTCGAAGCGAAACGCTCTTTTGTCCCGCCAAGATCAACCTCTTTCTGGAGGTCGGGGACAAGCGAGCCGACGGCTACCATAACATTGACAGCATCATGCAGGCGGTCAGCCTTTGCGACCGCGTGACCCTCACGCTCACAGAAGGAAACGGCAGGATCACGCTCACCTGCGATCATCCCGCACTACCGTCCGACGAGCGCAACATCGCATACCGTGCGGCAGAGCGCTATCTTGCCAAAGCGGGCATCGATGACATCGACGTCGCTATCGAGATCGAGAAAAAGATCCCCCTCGAAGCGGGGCTCGCGGGCGGGAGCACCGACTGTGCAGGCGTTCTGCGTGCCATGCAGAATCTGCTCGGCGGTATGAGCGAGGAAAAGCTCTATGCGCTCGCGTCGAAGCTCGGTGCGGACGTGCCCTTCTGCCTTGCCTGCGGCTGTCATCGCGCAGATGGCATCGGCGAAAAGCTCACTCGTCTGCCCTCGCTCTCGCGCGACTGCATTCTCGTCATCGTGAAGGGCGGTGAGGGTGTTTCCACTAAGGAAGCCTATGCGAAGATCGACGAAGCGGCAGGGGAGCGGCAGTCGATCGCGTCGATCATGCGTGCGCTCGAGCGCCCCGATTACGCGGAGGCCGCGGCGCTGATGTTTAACCGATTCGAGCAGGTCATCCTGCCGCTGCGTCCTGCGGTGGCATTTGCCAAGGAGACGATGATCTCGGAGGGAGCGGCAGGTGCGATGATGAGCGGAAGCGGACCATCGGTATTCGGGATTTTTTTCTCGTCGGACGATGCCGAGCGGGCATACAGCCGCCTGCTGGATGCGGGATACGAGAGCTTTTTGGTAAATCCCGTGCTGTAAACAAAGGAACACGCTTTTAATTAAGTTTTGCTCGAGCTTTTTAAAACTCGCGGGTTCCAAGGGCGGCGCCCTTGGTCGCACCGGTTGCCGCACGCGGCAACTGGACCGCAGAAGCGCGAAATGCCCTATGCCTGAGAAGCGATTTCTCTCTTTTTGGTTCTTTTTCTCTCTTTCAAGAAAAG
>CAYRQA010000261.1:0-1519 GCA_964426285.1 uncultured Lachnospiraceae bacterium
AGCCAAGGAAGAGGGGGAGTCCGATGGGGAGAAAATCTTCGGCGTTTGAGATGGTTTCTCCCCCCTCGGATTCAACAAATTTCGAGCCTGCGAGAAATTTGACCCTACGGGATACGACGCTTCGCGTGAGGCAATGGAACGATCTCCCTCCACAAATTCGGCAATTCCCCTTGCAAAACGCCCTGAATTATGCTACAATAGACCTACCGCGCAAAATATGCGCGATTTCCACATAAAAGGAACCAACCGAATGAAAAAAGACGTAAAGATCCCGGCGGAAGAGATCGACCGCCAGTATGAATACATGGCTCGTGTGAAAGCCTACTGGGGCGGCGAAAGTCCGAAGGTCTACATCGAGACCTTCGGCTGTCAGCAGAACGAAGCCGACTCCGAGCGGCTATGCGGCATGGCAGTCGAAATGGGCTATCAGCCGACCGAGCGCGCAGACGAAGCCGACCTCATCCTCATCAACACCTGCGCCATCCGCGAGCACGCCGAGCTCAAAGCCCTCTCGATCACGGGGCAGTTCAAGCACCTCAAAGAGAAAAAGCCCTCGCTCCTCATCGCGATGTGCGGGTGCATGGTCTCGCAGGAGCATAGAAAAGAGGACATCAAGCAAAAATATCCCTACGTTCACTTCGTCTTCGGCACCAGCCTGATCTGGCGCTTCCCCGAGTACCTCTGGCAGGCACTCTCGACCAAAAAGCGCGCCTTCCACCTCGATTCGGGCGACGAGGGCAGCATCGCAGAAGGACTGCCCGTTTGCCGAGCGCCCGGCTCGAAGGCGTGGCTCTCGATCATGTACGGCTGCAACAACTTCTGCACCTACTGCATCGTGCCCTACGTGCGGGGCAGAGAGAGAAGCCGTGCAAAAGAAGAAATTCTGAAGGAAGCGGCGGAACTCGCGGCAAGCGGTGTGCTCGAGATCACCCTGCTCGGGCAGAATGTCAACTCTTACGGCAAGGACCTCTACGAGGGCAGCTACGATTTCGCCGATCTGATGGCGGATATCTGCAAGATAGAGGGCGATTTCACCCTCCGCTTCATGACCAGCCACCCGAAGGACGCTTCCTTCAAACTGATCGACACGATGGCGCGCGAGGACAAGATCGCCAAAGCCTTCCATCTGCCCCTGCAATCGGGCTCGGATGCTGTGCTGAAGGCGATGAACCGCCACTACGACCGCGAAGCATATCTGAAACTTGTCGATTATATGCGCCAAAAGATGCCCGATATCGCCATTACGACCGACATCATCGTCGGTTTCCCCGGTGAGAGCGAGCAGGATTTCTCCGACACGCTCGACATCCTGGTGCGCGTCGAGTACGACAACATCTACTCCTTCATCTACTCCCCCCGCAAAGGCACGCCTGCGGCGAAGATGGAGCAGATCCCCTCGGACATCACCGCCGAGCGCTTCGATCGCCTGCTGAAACTGCAAGGCGAGATCTCCAATCGCAAAAACCAGTCCTACGTCGGCACGGTGCAGAAGGTGCTCGTCGAAGGGCGCAGTAAGACC
>CAYRQA010000262.1:0-1507 GCA_964426285.1 uncultured Lachnospiraceae bacterium
ATGCGGACTGCAGCTCACGGAGAGCGAAATCTACATGATACGCTGGCACATGGGCGGATTTGAAGCACAGGGCAATCAAATGACCTTGTCGGCAGCGATGACAAAGCATCCCGAAATCGCACTCATCCACTCGGCAGACCTTATAGCATCGAGCATACTCGAGAACGAAGAAACGGAGGAAAAGAAGAATGGGTAACAATGGTGATTTACACAGAAAGAAGGTGGTTTTATGACATCTCAATATAACACTCCTAAAGGGTTTGGACTTTTATTTGAGATGGGCTAACAAGGCTGTGGAAAAACGCTGACGGCAATAGCAATCGCAGGGCAAGGTTACAAACTCGGCAAGGTAAAGAAACTCCTTGTAGTTGCTCCGGCTTCGGTGGTTTCAGTATGGCCCAAGGAATTTGACGAATACGCAGACTTCCCTTATATCGTCAAAGCCATGCAAGGCACGGCAAAAAAGAAGGTCGAACTTCTGCACGACATAGAAACCTCGAAGCGAGTATTCAAAACCGAACCCCTGCAGGTCGCAGTCATTAACTACGAGTCCGCATGGAGAACCAACGAGGACAAGCCGAAAGAGTCAATATTTGATGCCCTGTTCAATTGGAAACCCGACATGATAATCTGCGATGAAAGCCAAAAGATAAAGACCAACACCGCAGAGCAGAGCAAGGCGATGCATAAACTCGGCGACATAGCCAAATACAAACTCATTCTTTCAGGAACACCGATACAGAACTCTGCAATGGATGTATGGAGTCAATACCGCTTCCTCGACCCGACCGTGTTTGGAGATAACTTCTATAAGTTCAGAGCGAGGTACGGAGTGATGGGCGGATTTAACGGAAAGCAAGTAGTCGGAACGAGAGATACCGACATACTCACCGAAAAGGCTCACAGCATCGCATACCGAGTAACAAAGGAAGATGCCCTCGACCTACCCGAGAAAACCTTCCTGAACAGAGAGGTCGAAATGAGTCCGAAAGAAAAGAAACTCTACGACCAAATCAAGAGAGAATGCTACGCAGAAATCGAGGGCGGAGAAATCACGGCAGCGATGATAACCACCAAACTCCTCCGCTTGCAACAAAT
This sequence comes from uncultured Lachnospiraceae bacterium, assembly GCA_964426285.1. GTDB lineage: Bacteria > Bacillota > Clostridia > Oscillospirales > CAG-272 > CAKSQF01. The sequence continues at coordinate 1,099 of CAYRQA010000262.1, forward strand.
CACAGGCGGATTTGCACAGTTCGATGACGAACCTCTGCCGACACAAATCGGCAACAGCAAACTCAAAGAACTGGAGAGCATCATAGACGATTATGTGGTAGATGCCAAAAAGAAACTCGTAGTATTCGCACAATTCACGGCAGAGGTCAAGGCAATCTGCAAAATGCTGGACAGTAAGAAAATCAAGTACGGCATGATAAACGGTAGCGTGAAGCAAGAGGACAGAGGCCCCATCATCGAGGAATTCCAAAAAGGCGACTCAATGGTAATGGTCGGACAGATACAAGCCGCAGGCACAGGCATAACCCTCCACGCTTCCAGTTGCGTAGTTTACTACAGCCTTACATACAACTACGCAACCTACGCACAAAGCACCGACCGAATACACAGAATCGGTCAGCATTACCCC